>DATBQN010000408.1:0-2450 GCA_036560825.1 Thermoanaerobaculia bacterium | reverse complement strand
TGGTGGAACCGCGCCGACCTCGCGCCGCCGCCGGCCGTCGAGAAGCCCGCCGCGCCGTGACGGGAGCGCCGGCACTCGAAATATTGCGTGTGGCGTGCGTGCCCGCCGGCTCGCAACGCGTGCCAGACTCTGGCTTCAGTTGCGCCGTCTTCAGCGTGACCGCACGCGCCGCGCGCAGCTTCCCCTGACGCCGCAAGACTTTCGCCATCGCCATATCGAAATTTACCCGCTATTCTTCGCCGCGAGGCCGGGACGGCTCGTTTCAGAGACCCGCCGGCAATTCCCGCCGTACGGCGATGAATCGAGGGGGTGATTTTCGTGGCTTGACGGTAGAAAACGTCGTGGCAGCGAAAAAACAAAATCCTGGCGCGCGCAAACGTTTTTACCGCAGGGATCGGCCCTTCCCGCGAGGGGATGGCCTGGTACCCGGAGGGGAGGAGAGGTTCCCGGATGGGGAAGGCGACGTCCCAGGAAGGGAGGGCCTCTGCCCCGGGAGGGATCGAGCCTTCCCCCACGGGGACGGGGTGCTCACCGAGAGGGATCGGCTGCTCCCGCGCGAGCGACCTCCGCGTCGCCTCTTCGGTCACCCCGCCCGGTGTGCGTTCGCAGGCGACGCCGGTAGACCCTCGGGTCCTGTCGCCGTCGCCGGCTCGTGCAGGAGTCTACGCCGATCCGAGCCTACGTGCCATCTCCGGCAGCCCCGTCCGCGACCACGCCGCTCCGGCCGCTCCGGGTCCGGCTTGCCTCCGCCGCGGGGATTTGACGATACTCTGCCGCGATGCCCCACCTCTTCGAGCCGCTCGCGCTCCGCTCGCTCCAGCTCGCCCACCGCATCCTCGTCTCGCCGATGTGCCAGTACTCGTGCGTCGACGGCTTCGCGACCGACTGGCACCTCGTCCACCTCGGCAGCCGCGCCGTGGGCGGCGCGGCGCTGGTCTTCACGGAGGCGACGGCGGTCTCGGCGGAGGGCCGCATCAGCCCGCAGGACCTCGGCATCTACGACGACCGGCACGTCGAGGGCCTGGCGCGCATCGTCCGCTTCGTCAAGGCGCAGGGCGCCGCGGCGGGCATCCAGCTCGCCCATGCCGGACGGAAGGGCAGCACGGCGCCGCCGTGGGAGGGCGGCCGCGCCGTGGCGCCGGCGGACGGCGGATGGGAGCCGCGGGGGCCCACCGGCGCGGCCTTCGCGGAGGGGTACCCCCTGCCGCGGGCCCTCGCCGCCGCCGAGCTGCCCGCCGTCGTCGCGTCGTTCCGCGCCGCCGCGGCGCGGGCGCGGGCGGCGGGGTTCGACGTCGTCGAGATCCACGCGGCGCACGGCTATCTCATCCAGGAGTTCCTCTCGCCGCTGGTCAACAAGCGCACCGACGAGTACGGCGGCTCGTTCGACCACCGCGTGCGCCTGTGCCTCGAGGTCGTGGCCGCCGTCCGCGCCGAGTGGCCGGAGCGGCTGCCCGTGTTCATCAGGATCTCCTGCACCGATTGGAAAGAGGGCGGCTGGGATCTCGAGCAGTCCGTCGAGCTGGCGCGGCGGCTGCGCGACCACGGCGTCGACCTCGTCGACTGCTCCTCGGGAGGCGCGGTGCCCGACGCCAAGATCGCCGTCGGGCCCGGCTATCAGGTGCCGTTCGCCGCGCGCATCCGGCGGGAGGCCGGCATCGCGACGGGCGCCGTCGGCATGATCACCAGCGCGGCGCAGGCGGACGCCATCGTCCGCGGCGGCGAGGCCGACTGCGTGCTGCTGGCGCGCGAGCTCTTGAGGGACCCCTACTGGCCGCTCCACGCGGCGCGCGAGCTGGGAGCGGTGCTCCCCTGGCCGGTGCAATACGCTCGCGCTGCGCCTGCGGGCACGCCGGTGCGTTGAACGGAGAGCCGACGCTCGAGCCGTAGTTGCGGCGTGAGATCTCCTACGGATGAGCCCCCTCCCGCCGGCGGCGCCGCCCCGTCCACTTTTCCGGATCATGAATCCATTCTTTCGGACACAACGTTAATCCTATACAGCGCGCGCGAGCATTTTCCGCAATGGCGCGGAATTTGCTCAATCGCCTCGGCAGGGGAAGCCGGGCAGCTTCGAGGCGTGGAGAGAAGGTGGAGGGCGGCCACGCGGCCGAGGAGTAAGGGTCCACCCATGAACGAGGAGCGCACCCCCCTCCAGAAGGAGCTCCAGCAGCGTCGACCGTTCGGCTCGCGGGGACAGGAGTCGGTGATCGCCGTCCTGCGCACCGCGGACCTGTTGCGCCGCCGCCTTTCGCAGGCGAGCGAGCCGCACGGCATCACCTTCCAGCAATACAACGTCCTGCGCATCCTGCGCGGGGCCGGCGGCGAGGGGCTGCCGACCCTCGCCATCGGCGAGCGGATGGTCGAGCAGGCGCCGGGTGTGACCCGGCTCCTCGACCGGCTGGAGGCCAAGGGCCTGGCAACCCGCAGCCGAGGGGAGAGCGATCACCGCCAGG
>DATBQN010000407.1:0-2544 GCA_036560825.1 Thermoanaerobaculia bacterium | reverse complement strand
CGTGGACCAGGCCCATGTGCTGGACGGCGATCTTGCCGCAGGGATGATCGAGGATCGCCGTGCCCTTGATCTCGGTCCTCGGCGATGCCTGGGCGCGGCCCAGCAGAGCGAGGGCGAGAACGAGGCTGAGGAGAACGGGTGAGACGCGCCGTGTCTTCATCGGTCTTTGCCTCCTTGAAGGCGGTGGTTGATAGGGACCAGAGCGGGCCATCCTAGCAGGCCGGGAGCCGGGTCCAGAAGCCGGATCGACGGTCTGGCGGCGCATCGTGTACGCTCGCGCGTCATGCGCGCCAACGAGACGCTCCTCGACCTCCTGCTGGAGGCACAGATCCTCGACCGCATCCCGCGGAGCGGCTACGTCCTGCGCGGGGTGGCCGAGCCGGAGAGCGTCACGGAGCACAGCTGGCACGTGCTCTTCCTGGTCTGGACGCTGGGGCCGCGGGTGCCGGGCATCGACGTCGGCCGCGCGGTCGAGATCGCCCTCGTGCACGACTTGGCCGAGCTGCGCATCGGCGACCTGCCGCGGACGGCGGCGCACTACTTCCCCGCCGCGGCGAAGCGGACGGCCGAGTCGGCGGCGATGGCCGACGTCCTGGCGCCCCTTCCGGCGCGGGCGCGCGAGCTCTTCGCCGAGTATCAGGAGGGGACGAGCCCCGAGGCGCGGCTGGTCAAGGCGTGCGACAAGCTCCAGCTCATGCTCAAGGTGGCGGTCTACGAGCGCTGGGGGACGGGCGCCCTGGCCGAGTTCTGGGACAACCCGGACAACTTCCCCGACCTCGGGATCGAGCCCGTCGCCGAGCTCTTCGAGGAGCTCCGGCGGCGGCGCGCGAGCTCCACCCTCTCGCCGTAGCTCGTTCGCCCGGTGATAGCGTCCCGGGCGGCATGGGACGCGAAGCCGATCTCGACGCTGGAAAGGAAACACCCGTCGGCCCGCCGCCGATCACCATCCTGCTGGTGGGCGACGACCCGCTGGCGCGGAGCGGGCTCGCGGCGCTGCTCGCCGGCGATCCCGCCCTCGCGGTCGTCGGTCAGGCCTCGCCTGCCGACTTCTCCGGTGGCGGCGATCTCGACGACGCCGACGATGGCGGCCCGTCCATCCCGGCGCGGGTGGCGCTCTGGGACCTCGGGCTCGCGCCGCGCGCCGCGCTCGATCGTCTCCCCGCCGCCGAGTCCGGGCCACCGGTCCTCGCCCTCCTCGCAAATGAGGAGCTGGCCGCCGAGGCCTACGCCGCCGGCGTGCGGGGGCTCCTCTTTCGCGATGCCGGGCCGCGCCGCCTGGCCGCGGCCCTCCGCGCCGTGGCCGAGGGGCTCGTGGTCCTCGACGGCGGCCTCGCCGACCTCCTCGCGCCCTCAGCCGAGGACGACGAGAGCTCGCGCCTCGGCGACGAGCCGGCCGAGCCCCTCACGCCGCGCGAGGTCGAGGTCCTCCAGCTCCTCGCGCAGGGGCTCTCCAACAAGCAGATCGCCGCCCGCCTCGCCATCAGCGACCACACCGCCAAGTTCCACGTCGCCGCCATCCTCGGCAAGCTCGGCGCCGAAGGCCGCACCGACGCCGTCGTCCGCGCCGCCCGTGCCGGCCTGATCCTCCTCTAAGCCATTCGTGGCGACTCTGAGTCGCCAACCAACCGCCTTACATAAGTGCCTGGCACCGTGAAGGAGACGCCATGGCTTCATTAACTGGCGTTTTAGGTCCAGCCGACACTGCCACGAATCGCCTGGCACCTCGCCTGGCAGCACCTGAAAGGAGACGCCATGGCTTCATAAGCTGGCGTTTTCGGTCCAGCCGACGCTGCCACGAATCGCCTGGCACCTCGTCTCGTCCGCATTCCCTGCCCGATCGGCCAGGGGGCGACCTCCCGGAACGGCGGATGTGCGGCTCGCCGGCGGGGCGTACTCTGCCGCGCATGAACGACAAAACAGACATCCACCAGCTTTCGAACGGGCTCGCCGCGGCGGTTGCGGCGGCGGGCGCGAGCGTCGTACGGGTCGAGGCCCGCCACCGCCGGCCCTCGTCCGGCATCGTCTGGTCGGCGGACGGCGTCATCGCCACCGCCGACCACAAGGTCGAGCGCGACGAGGACCTCCATGTCGGCCTGCCCGACGGGCGCGCCGTCGCCGCGACCCTCGTCGGCCGCGATCCGCGGACCGACGTCGCCGTCCTCCGCGCCGAGGCGACCGGCCTCACGGCGCCCGCCTGGGCCACAGACGAGGGCCTGAAGGTCGGCCATCTGGTCCTCGCCCTGTCGCGGCCGGGCCAGAACATCCGCGCCTCGCTCGGCATCGTCTGCGCCCTGGGCGACGGGTGGCGCACGCACGCCGGCGGCCGCATCGACCGCTGGGTCGAGACCGACGTCCTCCATCAGCCCGGCTTCACCGGCGGTCTGCTCGTCGACGTCGCCGGCCGCGGCCTGGGGATGGACGACGCCGGCCTGCGCCACCGCCGCGGCCTCGCCGTCCCGGCGTCGACCTTGAAGCGCGTCGTCGAGGCGATCCTCGCCCACGGCGGGGTGCGTCGCGGCTATCTCGGGATCGCGGTCCAGCCGG
>DATBQN010000406.1:0-9256 GCA_036560825.1 Thermoanaerobaculia bacterium | reverse complement strand
CACGCCCTGCGCTCTCGGCGTCGTCCCCCTGGGCACCGGCAACGACCTCGCCGGGACGCTCGGCGTGCCGCCGGAGCTCGAGCCGGCGGTGGCGCGGGCCGTCATCGGCGAGGTGCGGGCGATCGACCTCGTGAGTGTTGGCGGGATAGGCGGAGCCGGTGGCACCGCGACGCTCGCCATCGGCTACGCCGGCGTCGGCTTCGACGGCGAGGTCACCCGCTTCGCCAACCAGGTCAAGTACCTGCGCGGTCCGCTCGTCTACCCCTACGCGGTGATCCACACCCTCGCCACCTTCCAGCCGCCGGCGATGCGCATCGAGCACGACCAGGGGAGCTTCGCGGGGAGGGCGATGTTCGTCGTCGTCGCCAACCTGCCGCGCTTCGGAGGCGGCATGCGGATCGCGCCGGACGCCCGGATCGACGACGGCCTGCTCGACCTCGTCGTCGTCCGCGAGGTGCCGCGCCGGGTGCTCCTCGGCATCTTCCCCAAGGTCTACACCGGCAAGCACGTCGGCCATCCCGCGGTCTCGATCGTCCGCACCCGGCGGGCCTCGATCACTCTCGATCGCGCCATGACCCTCTACGGCGGCGGCGAGCCGCTGCGGGCGATGGCAGTGGGCGAGGCGGTCGAGATCGAGGTCGTGCCGGGGGCGCTCCGCGTCATCGGCTGAGCTCTCGCTGGCCTGGTCTAGGGACCTACCCGCACCACTTGGCGCTGGTATACCAGCCGCCCAGGTACTCAAACGCCTGAGTTGGCGGCGGCGCTTGCACGATGTAGCAGTTCGCCCCGTCGAAGAAGCCCAGCGGGCAGCTCGGCAGGGACTGGGTGTACCAGGCTCCGTGGTACTCGAAGGCGGTGGTGCCCCAGGGGGCGGAATAGATGTAGCAGTTGGCGGAGTCGAAGGACGTGGGGAATCCGTTCACCGTCGCCGGGCACGAGCTTCCCGTCTTCGAGACATAGAAGCTGTTGTGGTAGATGAAGCCATTTCCCGGCTTCGGCATGAGGTAGCAGTTGGCGCCGTCGAACGAGCCTTTGACGCAGGTATGGCTGCGCTGCGCAGCCACGTAGAACATGTTGTTGAAGATGAAGCCAGTCGCCGGCTTGGTTCGGTAGAAACAGTTGGCCCCGTCGTAGGAGCCGAGCGGGCAGATGTTGGTGCTCGCCTTCGTCAACGTCACGCTGATCAGCGGATAGGACTGGCTGTTGAAATAGGACGACTCGGCCATCGTATACGTGCCGCTCTGGGGCGGCCGCGTGAAGGTGACGCTGACGGGGATACTGAAGAAGCCGTAGAAATTCTGGACGGTTTGATCAATGACCTGTCCGTTCCGCAACAGCTTCCAGGTAACCTGATTGAAGCCGAAGGTCGCCACCGCCTCGTCGGCATAGAACACGAGGTTCTTGCAGTCGCCGGCGGTGAAATCCGAAAAGTGACCGCTGACCGAGAACGTTTGCGCCACTGCGGCGCCGGTGGCGGAAAGCCAGACGAGCAGAATCCAAGGCGTGAACCGAGTTTTCATTGAGCACCTCCCGTAGATGTGACGAGAGGGCTACTTTCGTTTCAGACCCGCTCCGGGAAGAGGTCAGCGGGGAAGGGATCGGCTCCGCCCCGTGACCCTGCGCCTACGCCTCGACCTTGAACTCGACGCCCTGGGCGAGCGGCAGGTCGGTGCCGCGCGAGATGGCGGCGGGTGAGGCGGTGGAAGTCTCGATCGCGCCCGGAGCGCTGCGGGTGGTCGTCTAGCAGTCGTCTTCGCGGCTTCTCACCCAGCCAGAGAATCGAGGATGTCCTGCCGGCTGACGCTCTTGTGCTGAGCGACGCTCCTAAGGATACCGTTCAGCGTCCCCACCCGCAGGCTCCTGTGATCCGGCACGGCAATTCTCTGACCAGAGGGGTGCTCGGTTTCCAGGATCACGTGGCTGCCGACCTGGTGGACTCGGCGGTATCCCCAGCTTCGGCAGAGGCATTGGATTAGCGCCTGGCCGCTGAGATCCCGAGGGATCCTCATCCGAGCGCTAGCACCTCGTCACGGACGAGGTGAAGGCGGATGGCGACGGGAGACGGCTGGTCGAAGCAGAAGGCCTCGACGGCCTCTTTCACGTTGTGTCGCAGCTCGTCCCAGGTGTCGGCCTGCGTGAAGATCGCCTCGGTCAGGCACTCGGCCACGAAGCCGCCGTCGGTTTCCTGTGAGACTTCGAAAACCAGTTCGTGCATGCGATGAGTCTAGCGGATCAGCCCCCGACCTTGAACTCGACGCCCTGGGCGAGCGGCAGGTCGGTGCCCCAGTTGATGGTGCAGGTCTGGCGGCGCATGTAGGCCTTCCAGGAGTCGGAGCCGGCCTCGCGGCCGCCGCCGGTCTCCTTCTCGCCGCCGAAGGCGCCGCCGATCTCGGCCCCCGAGGTGCCGATGTTGACGTTGGCGATGCCGCAGTCGCTGCCGGTCGCGGCGAGGAAGCGCTCGGCGGCGCGCATGTCGAGGGTGAAGATCGCCGAGGAGAGCCCCTGCGGCACGTCGTTGTGGACGCGGATCGCCTCGTCCAGATGGTCGAACTCGAAGAGGTAGAGGATGGGCGCGAAGGTCTCGTCGCAGGTGATCGGCATCCCGGCCTTGGCCTCGGCGAGCGTCGGCTCGACGAAGAAGCCGGGGCGGTCGATCGCCCGGCCGCCGAAGAGGATGCGGCCGCCCTCGGCGGCGATCCGCTCGATCGCCCTGAGCATGTTGTCGACCGCCGCGCGGTCGACGAGCGGGCCCATCAGGGTGCCCGGCTGCGCCGGGTCGCCGACGCGGATCGAGCCGTAGGCCTCGAGGAGGCGGCGCTTCATCTCGGCGGCGATGCCGCGCTGGAGGAAGAGGCGGCGGGTGGTCGTGCAGCGCTGGCCGGCGGTGCCCACCGCGGCGAAGAGCACGGCGCGAAGGGCGAGGTCGAGGTCGGCGTCGTCCATCACCACGATGCCGTTGTTGCCGCCGAGCTCGAGGAGCGCGCGCCCCACCCGGTCGGCCACCACCTTGCCGATCTCGCGGCCCATGCGGACGGAGCCGGTCGCCGAGACGAGGGGAATCCGCCGGTCGGCGACCAGGCGCTCGCCGACGCCGGTGCGGCCGCCGAGGACGAGGTTGAAGATAGGCGGCGCGCCGGCCTCCGCGAGGACGCGCTGGGCGATCTTCGTCACCGCGAGCGCGGTCAGCGGCGCCTGGTGCGACGGCTTCCAGATCATCGAGTCGCCGCACACCGCCGCCACCATGGCGTTCCAGGCCCAGACGGCGACGGGGAAGTTGAAGGCGGTGATGATGCCGACCGGCCCCAGCGGATGCCACTGCTCGTACATGCGGTGCTGCGGCCGCTCGGAGTGCATCGCCTTGCCGTAGAGCTGGCGGGACATGCCGACCGCGAGGTCGGCCATGTCGATCATCTCCTGCACCTCGCCCTGCCCCTCGGAGAGGATCTTGCCGACCTCGAGGGTGACCAGGCGCCCGAGCGCCTCTTTGTGGCGGCGGAGCTCGTCGCCCAGCCGGCGCACCACCTCGCCGCGGCGCGGGGCGGGCCAGGTGCGCCACGCCTCGAAGGCGGCGACGCTGGCGCGGGCGACCCGCTCGTAGTCCTCGGCGGTCGCCAGGCGGACGGCGGCCAGGGGCTCGCCGGTGGCCGGGTTGAGCGATTCGACACGCTCCCCGCGCGTCTCGATCCACTCGCCGTCGAAGGCGCCGGGGTTCTCGGCCTCGAGGCCGAGCGCGGCCAGGGTGTCGTGGGTCGTCGCGGTGAGGTTCTCGGTCGCTACGGGCATCTCGATGTCTCCTGGGGTGTTCCTCGGGCAGCTACGGACCCCCAAGGATATCGCAGATGCCGCAGCGGTCCTCTGGCGCAGGGCCGCTCTACAATCGTCGGCCGTGGCCGCCTTCCTTCCCGCGCTCCTCGCCGCCCTCTTCGGCGTCTGGTGCGGCACGCTCTCCGGCGGGGCGACCGCTGCCGGAGCGGCGGCTTCGGCTCTCGCCCTGCTGGGGGCGGTGACGGCGGCGGGCTTCCCCCTCCCCGATCCCCTCCGGCTGGGGCGCGCCGGGCGCTGGCTGCCGGCCGCCCTCTGGATCGCCGCCGCCGGCAGCGCCTTCGCCTCCCCGGTGCCGCGCGCCGGGCGGGTGGGCCTGCTCCTCCTCCCCGCCTTCCTGGTCCTCCCCGCCGCCATCGCAAGGTGTTGGGATGGTGTGGCTCGAGATCCGGGGAGACTGTGGACGCTCCGGGGCCTCCGTGCCGTGGCGGCGGTGGTCGGCCTCGTCGCGCTGGGCGCGCTCGCCCAGGCGGCGGTCTCCAGCGGCCTCGCGGCGCTGCCGGCGCTGCCGCTCGGCCACCACAACCTGCTCGCCGCCTGGCTCGTCCTCCTGCTCCCCTTCGCCCTGCTTCCGGCGCGCGAGCCGGGCCGATGGCGCTGGCTGGGTTGGGGCGCCGGGCTCGCCGCGCTCCTGGCCCTCCTCGCCAGCCGTTCCCTTCTCGGTCTCCTGGCGGCCGGCGTCGAGGCGCTCGCCGGACTCTGGCTTGCCGGGGCGAGGCGCGGCAGCGGGGAGGATCGGCGCCGGAGCCGCGTCGCCCCGGGACTCCTCGTCCTCTTCCTTCTCCTCGTGGGCGGCGGCGCGGCGCTCCAGGCCCGGCGGCTGGGGGACCTGCTGGCCGGCCGCGACCCTTCCGCCCGGGCGCGCGCCGTCTACTACGCCGCGGGATGGCAGGGCTTCAGGGCTCGGCCCGCCCTCGGCTGGGGGCCGGGGGCGACCCCGTGGACGATCGCGCGCTTCCTCGTGCCGCTCCCCGGCGTCGATCCGCCCGGGGAGATCGTCCCCGACCTCCACTCGCTGCCGCTCCAGCTTGCCTACGAGCTGGGAGCGCCGGGACTCCTCCTCGCCCTCGCCCTCGCGGGCCTCTTCGCCCGCCGGCGGCTCGCCGAGCTGTCGCGGGCGGCCGACCCGGGGCTCGCCGGCGCCGGGCTCTGCGGGCTCGCCGGCGGCGCCGTCGTCGCGCTGGGGAGCGCCGCGGTCGCCGTCACCGCGCTCCCGGTCGCCGCGGCGCTCGCGGCCGGCGCGGCGCTCGCGGGCGCTCGCCCGGCGCTTGTGCCGGACTCCGGCGAGCGGCCGGAGCCCGCGAATCTCACCCACCGCCGGGTGGCTCTCGCCGGCTCGGCGATCGCGCTCTACCTGCTGGCGCCGCTCCTCGCGGCCCAGCTCTCCTGGGAGCAGGCCGGGCTCGCCGGCGACCTGCGGGGGGCGCGCGCTGCCCTCCAGCGTGCCGTCGACCTCGATCCCGCCTTCCCGCTCTACCGGGCTCGCCGCGCCTGGCTCGCCGGCTCCGGGACTGCGTCCGCCGCCGTCGAGGCCCGGCGAGCCGCGGCGCGCGCCGATCGCCTCGCGCCGTTGTGGCTCCAGGCCGGGGTCGCCGGGTCGACCGCCGGCCGG
Source organism: Thermoanaerobaculia bacterium (assembly GCA_036560825.1). Lineage (GTDB taxonomy): Bacteria > Acidobacteriota > Thermoanaerobaculia > Multivoradales > UBA5704 > DATBQN01. The sequence goes on along the minus strand of DATBQN010000406.1, from coordinate 3,822 downwards.
CCCTGGGCGGCGGACGCCCTCCGCCGCGCCTGCGTCCTCGACCCGCTCGCTCCCTTCGCGCCGTTCTTCCTCGCCGTCTCGGCGCCCGACGCCCCCGAGGCGCCGGCCCTCGCCGCCCGCGCCCTCGCGGCCGAGCCGCGCCTCGCCGCGGCGACCCTCTGGACCGGCCACGAGGATCTCCTCGCCCGCGCCGCGGCGATCGCCGCCGCCTGGCCCGGCGTCGATGCGGGCTGGCGCGGCGCGCTGGCCCGCGCGGTCGAGCATCTTCCGGCGGACGATGGGACGCGCGGCTGGCTCTACGTGGCGGTCGACGAGGATCCTGCCGAGAGCCTCTCCCTCAACGCCTTCCGCCGCCGCCCCTGGCCCGCGCCGTGGCGGCTCGTCGAGGTGCGCGGCGCGGCCTCCCGGTCGCTCCGGCTCCCCTCCGCCGCGGCCCTGCCGAGCACCCGGCCCGCCGTCTTCGACGCGGCCGGCTGCTACCGCTGACGGGAGAGGGTTGAACCCGCGGTTGAAGTGCGAGGCTCCCTGCTCAGGGCCTGAGCGCTCGCCGGCGTCCGCCGGCGTTCACCGACGATCTCCACAGGCGCTGTGGAAAAGCTTGTGGGAAAGGATCGGTCTGTCACACGGAAGCCACGGAAAGACCGCGTTTTTACCCTCTTTGAACACATTTCTGTGCAGTCGAGGTAACTCGATGTGAGTCAATGCTTTGCAGGATTTTCAGCGCGGGCGGCGGAGGCCCTGGAGGACCGCTCGCCGGCCGGCCGGGGAGCTTTTCCACATCGGGCGTCCGGCGAGCGGCCGTCACGCATGTTTCATGCCCGGCCGGGCCGCGGGATCAGGCGCGCAGGGCGGCGACGCTCGCGACCGGTGCCGTGCCGGTGACCGCGGTGGCGGACGCGCCGAGGTAGACGGCGCCGACGAACGGGCCGGCCATGAACTTCGCCGGGTCGATCTGGCTCTGGTGGCAGACCCCCTGGATCTCGCCGCCGAGGAGGAGCCGGGCCGACTCGGCGAGCCCGGCCGCGGTGGTCGCCTGGATCGCCTTGAGCTGGCGGGCGCCCACCCTCAGGGGCTCGATGCGGAAGGAGCTCTCGACGCGGCGGAGGAGGCCGTCGGCGCCGCGCCCCTCGACCGCCGAGTAGATGACCACGAGGTCGTCCTCGACGAAGGGGACGGCCCGCTCCATCTCGCGCTGCAGGTATTCGGTGCGGTCGCTCCCCGGAGGAGCGCTGGCGAGGAGGCTCTTCACCCAGTCGTAGTGGCCCGGGTAGCGGAGGGTCTTGTAGTCGAGGTGGCGGACCCGCCCCTCGAGCACCGCGGGGAGGTCGGCCGCGCCCCCCGAGGTGAGCGCCTCCTCGTAGCGCACGCCCTGGATGACGATGGGGGCGACGTCCGAGAGCGAGGGGAGGGTGGTGCGCCGGAAGTCGCGCAGCACCGTCGCCGGCTCGACGTACTCGACGGCCACCCCGATCGAGCTCCAGGTGAAGCCGTAGTAGTGCGGCGGGCGGGCGGTGGTGGTGAGCGCGCCGACCCGCATCGCGACGCCGTCCACCCGCTCGACCGCGTGCTCGGCGCAGAAACGCTGCACCTGGCCGTGGGCGAGCACGTCGACGAAGCCGGGGGCGAGGCCGGTCTGCAGGAGGAAGCCCTGGGGCGCGCCGGCGGCGATCGCCTCGACCTCGTCGGTCTCGCGCACGTGCTCGGTCAGGTTCGAGTAGTGGAGGTGGTGCTGGCGCGCCAGGCGAGCGAGGCGCGGCGCCTCGCTCCCCGGCAGGCAGTCGAGGAGGAGATCGCCGGCGGAGAGCAGGCGCTCGAACTCCGGGCTCGAGCCCTGCGCCGGGAGCGGGAAGGCCTCGACGGCGCCGGGCCGCGTCGAGCCCTCGCGCACCCAGGCGGCGGCGCTCCTCGCCCGCATCGGGTTGGCGTCGCCGAGGTAGATGTCGGCGTCGAAGTCTCCCAGCTCGCGGAGGAGGAGCGCCACGGCGCTGCCCATGCCGCCCGCCCCGGCGATGACGATCCTGTGTCGCTTGCTCATCGGTCGCGTCCGTCCCTTCTCATCCCCCGGCTCTCATCCCTTAGGGTGCTTCCGGCCGCCCTGCCGCGGCCGCTCCCGAGTCGGCAGCGGCCGGAGCAGGGGGCAGGGGCTCTCCTGCGAGGAGTCACGAGTTCCCATGGCCGGGGATCGAACGGGGAAGACCGCCGTTCAGCGGTAGGCCCATGGATGCTAGCACCCCCCTCGAAGAGGGGTCAAATCCGGGGCTCCGTTAGCGCGACGGGGGCGGCCCCGGGGCGACGGGATCGCGTCGGCGCACCGGCTCGCCGGCGATGGCGGTGCGGTTGCGGCCGGTCTCCTTGGCGACGTACATGGCCGAGTCGGCGAGGCGCAGGAGCATGCTCTTGCGCTCCTCGGGGGTGCGCTCCTCCGAGAGGTGGCGCCGGAGGGTGGCGACGCCCACCGAGCAGGTCAGGCCCCTCAGATGGAGGGGGTCGAGCTGGATGTCGCCCGGCCCGGCGCAGAAGGTGGTCTCGACCACCGCGCTGCGGATCTCCTCGGCGAGGTCGACGGCGCGCTCGAGGGCCATGCCCGGCACCAGCAGCACGAACTCGTCGCCGCCGTAGCGGGCGGGGATGCCGTTCACCTCGGTCACGAAGTGGCCGAGCATGAGGCCCACCTCGCGCAGCACCTGGCTCCCCGCGAGATGGCCGTGCGTGTCGTTGACCCGCTTGAAGAAGTCGAGGTCGAGGAAGAGGACCGCGAGGTCCAGGCCCTCGCGCTCGCAGCGGCGCAGGCTGTCGGCGAGGGCGACGTGGAGGTAGCGGTCGTTGTAGAGGCCGGTCAGGTTGTCGCGCTTGGCGATCTCCTGCGCCTGGCGGCCGTCGAGCACGTTCTGGATCGAGATCGAGATGTAGCCGGCGAAGATCTCCAGCAGGTTGCGGTCCTCGCCGCTGTAGGCCGGCGCCTGGCGGCGGTTGATCAGCTCGAGGACGCCGCAGACGTCCTGCTCGATGCGGATGGGGATGGCGATCAGCGACTCGGTGTGGTAGCGCGTCTTCTCGTCGACCCCGGAGTAGAAGAAGCGGTCCTCGCGCGCGTCGGGTGTGGCATAGGTCTCGCCCGTCAGGTAGACGCGGCCGGCGATGCCGTGATCGGCGGGGATGGTCTGGCCGAGGAGGTGCTCCGCCTTGTCGCCGAAGGCGGCGATGAAGGTGAGCGTGTTGAGCCGCCGGTTCTCCTGCTTGTCCGAGGGGTTGTCGAGGAGGATCGAGCCGGCGGCGGAGGGCACGAAGCCGTTGGCGCGGCGCAGCACCTCGACGAGGTTTTCGGCGAGGGAGAGCTCGAGGGGGAAGTGGGGGGCCGCGCGGCGCCGCTCGAGGAAGCGCTCGAGCTGCACGTGGTCGAGGCAGTGGAAGTCGGCCTTGAGGCGGAGGCCCTGGCTGGCCTCGACGTCCGTCTTGTCCTCGGGCGAGCGGGAGCGGTGCGCCACCGACAGGCCGTCGCTCACGCTCGGCTCCGCATGTGGGTCATGGGGGCCGGCCCGGCGGGCAGCGCTGCGGAGTCGTACATGCCCTCCCTCCCGCCGGGACGCGGCGGCTCGGATCTGGCGGTCGGCATCCCTTAGAATAGCAGAAGACACAAGGGAAAAGACCGCTCACTTCCAGCCGCGGAGCAGGCGCCGGCAGCTCGCCAGCGCCTCGCTCTTGAGCCCGCCCGTGGCGGAGAGCTGCGGCGCGTACCGGAGGTAGTGGAGGTCGTCGGCCAGGCGGCCGAGATCGGCCGCCGTCGCGGCATCGGCGCCGCGCGCCACGGCGAGCTCGCGCCAC
>DATBQN010000405.1:0-12685 GCA_036560825.1 Thermoanaerobaculia bacterium | reverse complement strand
GGTGCGGCATGCCGTCGAAGGCGCCGGAGGACATGGTGACGAGGACGTCGCCGGGACGGGCCTCGGCGAGCGCCCGGGAGAACACCTCGCCGGTGTCGGCGAGCTGCTCGGAGGGGACGCCGCCGGCGGTGAGGTCGGCGGTGAGGCCGGCGAGATCGAGCTTCTCGTCGTCGCCCAGGCGCCCGGCGTGGAAGATGGGGGCGAAGAGCACGAGGTCGGCGCCGCGGAACGCCTCGTGGTAGGCGGCGTCGAACATCCGCCGGCCGGCGGTCAGGCTGCGCGGCTCGAAGAGCACGACGAGCCGCCGCCCCGGATAGCGCTGGCGCAGCGCTTCGACCGTCTTCAGGACCGCCGTCGGATGATGGGCGAAGTCGTCGACCACCGCGACGCCGCAGCCGGCCGGCAGCTCCTCCAGCCGCCGCTTGACGCCGCGGAAGCGGGCGAGGGCGCGGGCGACCGCGCCGGCCGGCAGGCCGTCGCGCCGCGCCGCGGCCCACACCGCGAGAGCGTTGGACACGTTGTGCTCGCCGGCCAGGGCGAGCTCGAGCTCGACCTCGTCCTTCCCATCGCGAACCCGTAGCCGGCTGCCCTCCGGCCGCGCCTCGATCGGGCCCAGGGGACGGAGGTCGTTCTCCGCGCTCAGGCCGTAGAGGACGACCGGGCAGGGCGCGCAACGGGCGATGGCCCGCACCTCGGGCGTATCACCGCAGGCCACGAGGAGGCCGTCCGCGGGGAGGAGCGCCACCAGCTTTTCGTAGGCGGCGAGCAGGGTCTCCGGCGTGGGGTAGAGGTCGGCGTGGTCGTGCTCGACGCTGGTCAGGAGGAGCGTCTCCGGCCGGTAGTGGAGGAACTTGGCGCCGCGGTCGAAGTAGGCCGCGTTGTATTCGTCGCCCTCGACGACGAAGCGCTCGCCGTCGCCGTCGTGGAAGCTCGCCGGGAGGTCGCGCGGCACGCCGCCGATGAGATATCCGGGGTCTCTCCCGCACTCGCTGTAGACCCAAGCCGCCATCGCCGCCGTCGTCGTCTTGCCGTGGGTGCCGGCGACCACGAGCGGTCGCCGGCCGGCGAGGAAGAAGCGGGCGAGCGCCTGCGGCATGGAGACGAGGGAGAGACCCTCGCGCTCGGCGGCGAGAGCCTCCGGGTTGTGGCGATGGATGGCGTTGCCCACCACGACGAGGTCGGGCCGGGACGCGAGATGGGCGGGATCGTAGCCTACCGAGGGATGGATTCCGGCGCCCGCGAGGAGCGTGCTCATGGGGGGGTAGAGCGGTCCGTCGGTGCCGCGCACGGCATGGCCCTGCTCTTGCAGCAGGCAGGCGAGCGGCGCCATCCCGGTCCCCCCGATCGCCAGGAGGTAGATGTCCTGCGGCGCGGCTGTCTTTCTCATCGGGAGCGGCGAGTGTAGCATTGCGCCATCGGCGCGATCACCGCTCATAGCGTCGACCGCAGACATTTTCCAAGAGGAGCAGGCTGATGAAACGTCACGTGACGACCGCCATTCTGGCACTCGCATCCATTCTGATCGTCGCTGGAGTGCTGCTCGCGCAGGCCGCGCCGGCGGGCAAGCCGAAGGCCGTCGCGGTCGAGCCCATCGGCGACGTGGGCAACGTCGCCAAGGGCGACAACGCGACCCATGACTTCGTGATCAAGAACGACGGCACCGCGGATCTCCAGATCACCAACGTGCAGCCGGCGTGCGGCTGCACGGTCGCCCGCTACGACAAGCTGATCGCGCCCGGCAAGACCGGCTCCATCCACGTCGTCGTCGACACCACGACCTTCACCGGCGCCATCGCCAAGTCGGTGACCGTCTATACCAACGATCCCGAGAACCCGCAGATCCAGCTCACCGTGCGGGCCAAGGTCGAGCCGTTCATCGCGGTCAAGCCGGGCTACGCGCGTTACCTGGTGGTGCGCGGCGAGGCGCAGCAGGGCAACATCGCCCAGACCCTGTGGGCGACCGACGGCCAGCCGTTCGACATCACCAGCATCGACTCGCCGATGCCCGCCCTCAAGGCCACCTTCCGCGAGGCGACCGCAAAGGAGCGCCAGCCGGACGTCAAGGGCAAGCAGTGGCACGTCGAGATGACGCTGTCGAACGATCTGGCGCCGGTGGGAGCGCTCGTCGCCTACCTCAGCATCCATACCACCCATCCCAAGCAGAAGCTCGTCCAGATCCCGATCTCCGGCTTCGTGCGGCCGATCATCGCGGTGACCCCGCCGGAGGCCGACTTCGGCAAGGTCGACCTGAAAGAGCCCCGCCGCTTCACCTTCGCGGTCAAGAACTACGCGACGGAGCCGATCAACCTGACGAGCGTCGACGCCGGCCTGAAGGGCGTGGGAGCCGAGCTCAAGCCGCTCGAGTCCGGCCGCAACTACAGTCTGCAGCTCACCCTCAAGCCGGATCTCGGCAAGGGACCCTTCGAGCGCAAGATCATGCTCCACACCGACAGCCCCAAGGTGCCGGTCGTCGAGGTGGCCATCAAGGGCGTGGTGCTGTAGAGCTAGGGTCGACGACCGACCCAGAGGCTTCGCCTTATGGATGCGCACCGGCTGGCCGAGGAGCGGAGCGTGGCGTATCACCGCGTCATCGCCGAGCGTCTCCTCGCCCAGCCCGAGGTGCTCGAGAAAGCGCGCCGGCGCGTAGAGTCCTGGCTGTCTGTCGGCGAGCGAGCACCGTTCTATGCTCGGAAATGGGCGGAGATCCTGAATCGGGACGCGCCCTCGATCGCAGCCTTCCTGGTGGAACGCAGCGAGCTCGCCGACGAGATCCGCCAATCGACCCCGTTCCTCGGCGTCCTCCGTCCCCACGAGCGTTGGAAGATATTCCGCGAGACCCGGGAGCGGTTTTCGCAAGCTCCGTAACACGAGAACGACGCGATCGAGATGGCGTAAGAACCTAGGGCCGCCCCCAGAGGTCCTTCTCATCCTTGGGCGGCGCCTGACGGCGCCGCCCTTTCGCTTGCACGGCGGCGACCTCGGCGAGGGCCGGGGCCAGCGCCTCGTTCTGCGCCTCGACGAGGCGGCCGATCCCCAGCATCGCGAGATCGAGCAGGGCGTCCATCTCGGCGCGGCGGAAGCTGCGCTTCTCGCCCGTCCCCTGCACCTCGACGAGCGAGCCGTCCGCGGTCGCCACGACGTTCATGTCCACCTGCGCCACCTGGTCCTCGACGTACTCGAGGTCGAGGAGGGGCACGCCGCCGACGATGCCCACCGAGATCGCGGCGATCTGGGCGGTGAGCGGCCAGGCGGCGATGTCGCCGGTCAGGAGGAGCCGCGAGACGGCGAGGGCGGCGGCGACGTAGGCGCCGGTGACCGCAGCCGTCCGCGTCCCGCCGTCGGCCTGGAGGACGTCGCAATCGAGGGTGATGGTGCGCTCGGGAAGGAGCGTGAGGTCGAAGGCGGCGCGCAGGCTCCTGCCGATCAGCCGCTGGATCTCGGAGGTGCGGCCGGAGGGGCGGCCCTGCGAGACCTCGCGGGCGCTGCGCGTGTGAGTGGCGCGCGGCAGCATGGCGTACTCGGCGGTCAGCCACCCGCGGCCGCTGTCGCGCAGGAACGGCGGCACCCGCGAGTCGACGCTCGCCGCCACCAGGACGCGCGTGTCGCCCACCTCGATCAGCGCCGAGCCCTCGGCGAACTTGAGGACGCCGGTCTCGATGCGGACCGGGCGCAGGGCGTCGGCGGCGCGGCCGTGCGGGCGGGTGGGAGCGGGGCTCGTCATGGCGCGGATTCTAGCCGGTCAGAGGATCTCCACCCATTCGAGCGGCAATCCGGGGTCGCCGAGGATGCGGGCGGCGATGCGCTCGAAGGTGGGACCCGCGTCGGTGACGCAGAGGTGGTGCTCGAGGACGGTCTCCCGGCCCGGAACGGGCGCCGCGAGGCCGGCCTCGGCGAGGCCGGCGGCGACCAGCTCGGCGACGGTCTCCGCCGAGTCGACGAGAGCGACCCCGGGCGCGGCGCGCGCGAGGACCGTCTTCAGCAGCGGATAGTGAGTGCAGCCGAGCACCAGCGTGTCGACCTCGGCGGCGAGGAGCGGCGCCAGGTAGCGCGCCGCCACCTCGGCGGTCACCGGGTCTTCGTGCCATCCCTCCTCGACCAGCGGCACGAAGAGCGGGCAGGCCTGGGAGATGACCGCGAGCTCCGGCCGCAGCCGGGCGAGCGCCCGCGGGTAGGCCCCCGAGCGCACCGTCGACTCGGTCGCGATCACTCCGACGCGGCCGTGCGAGACCGCCGCCGCGGCGCGCGCGCCCGGCTCGATGACCCCCCAGGTCGGCACGGTCGGCTCGAGGTCGTCCAGGGCCAGCGCCGAGGCGGTGTTGCAGGCGATGACCACCGCCTTGACCCCGCGGTCGAGGAGGAAGCGCACGTTCTTCCGCGTGTAGCCGACGACGGTGTCGCGCGACTTGCTGCCGTAGGGCAGGCGCGCGGTGTCGCCGAGGTAGAGGATCGATTCGGCGGGGAGGCGGCGGCGGAGCGCCGCGACGACGGTCAGCCCGCCGACGCCGGAGTCGAAGACGCCGATCGGCGCCGCCGGCCCGCTGTCGGGAATCACCCGCGCACCGCTCAGCGCAGCAGCTCGCGCATCGGTTCGAGCGGCCGGCTGGTATCGAGATGGCCGCAGAAAGTCTGCCGCTGCGCCCCGTTCCACAGCAGGACGACGCGCGGCGCCTGGGGCACGTTGAGGGCGATCGAGTCAACGACGCTGTAGACCATTTGCAGCTCGGCGTCCGAGCCCGCCGCCGGCGGCTGGTCGTGGTTCGCCCACTGGAGGTCGACATAGGCGACGCCGTCGCTGCCGAGGAGGACGCTGCCGAGCGCCACCTCCTTGGGGAGCGGCCGCGCCAGGCCCGGCGCGGTGGGGCCGGCGAGGAGGGCCTCGACCACCTTGCGGACCTGGTCCTTGGGCGAGCGCGTGACGGCGAGCTCGCGCCGCTCGGGCTTGAGCGAGCTGCCGTCGCCGGGGAAGTAGAGGTCGGCGAGGAGCGAGACGCGGTCGACGCCGGTCTCGACCAGCCGCGGGCCGAGCCGCCGGCCCCGCCGGCCATGGCCGCCGAGGAGCCAGACGGCGAGGCCGCCGATCAGGATGGCGACGGCCACCCCGAGGGCGAACGCGGCCGCTCGCCGGCTCATGGCCGGCGGGCTCCGGCACCCGCTCCTGCGGGCCGCGGCGGGGCCGTGCCCTGAGCTGGAGCCGGCGGTGCCGGTGAGGAAGAGGGCTTCGTCCCGGGCGCGGCAGGCGTCGCGTCCGCGGGCCGGGCGCCGAGGTCGTGCCCCTCGACGGCGTCCTTGTAGCGGGCGATGGCCTTGACCAGGGCCTCGACGAGCTGGGCGCGGTACTCCGGATCCTGGAGCTTCTTCTCCTCGTCCGGGTTCGAGAGGAAGCCGAGCTCGACCAGGATGGCCGGCATCGTCGCCCCCACCAGCACGCGGAAGGGCGCCTGCTTGACCCCGCGGTCCTTCAGCTGGAGGGTCTCGTTGAGCTCGCCCTGCACCAGGTTCGCCAGGCGCTGGCTCTCGGTCAGGTGGCGGCTCTGGGCGAGGTCCCAGAGCATGAGCTGGAGTTCGCCCTCGCCGGGCTCGGCGCCCGGCCCGGCGCCCGGCGTCGCCGGCGCGACCCCGGCGAGGGCCGCGTTCTCCTGCTGCGCCGAGCTCGCGGCGCGTAGGTCGCTCGCACGCTCGGCGAGGAAGTAGGTCTCCGCGCCGTGGGCGCCGGCGCCGAGGGAGGAGTTGAGATGGATCGAGATGAAGAGGTCCGCCTTGTTCTGATTGGCGATCGCCGGCCGGGCGTCGAGGCCGAGCTGGGTGTCCTCGCTCCGCGTGAGGACGGCGCGCACCGGCAGGCGCTGCTGGAGCCGGCTCGCGAGCTGCTGGGCAAGGAGGAGCGTGAGCTCCTTCTCCTGCACCCCGCCCGGCCCGATGGCGCCGGTCTCGGGACCGCCGTGGCCGGGATCGACGACGATCGTGTGGATGCCCGCGGCCTGGGCGGGCGGCGCGAACGCCGGGGCGATCGGCGCCGTGGCGGCCGAGGCGGCGTGGACGTCGAAGACCAGGCGGAACGGGTTCTGCAGCACGTAGCTCTCGACCTCGGCGCCCGGCGCGAGCTCGACGTGCACCTTCTCCGGCGCGACGTCCACGGTCTTGACCAGCGGGTCCTCGACCTTCCTCGCCGGGGCGGCGGCCGCGAGCCGGTCGGAGAGCATCTGCACCTCGACGGCGCCGGCCTGCTGGACCAGGTGGTAGCGCGGCACCTCGGGGAACTGGAGCACGACCGTCGTCATCCCCTGCAGGTGGACGACGTCGAAGGAGACCGGGATCTCGCGCGCCGACCGCCGGGTGATGGTCAGCCGCTGGGTCTCCGGGCGCCAGTCGAAGGAGTAGCCGAGGACGTCGCCGTAGGTCTTCGCCAGGAAGTCGAGCGGCACCTGGACGCCGCCTTCGGCGCGCGTCGGCGGCTGGGAGAGCGAGACGATCGAGTCGCCGACGGTGACGACGGCGCTCCCCACCGCGAGGACGACGTCCTTGTCGCCGATCCTGAGCGTGAAGCTCTCGCCCGTCTCCCCCGGCTTGAGCTCGCCGCCCAGGCCCTGGGCGATCGGCGCCAGGGCGAACAGCGGCCCGCTGGGGGTGATCGTCACCCGCACCGCGAGCTCGCGGCCGTCGAGGACGACGGAAGGGGCGCTCGGGGAGGCGGCCGGTCCTGGCGCCGGGCGGGTCTGGGCGATCAGCAGGATCGAGGCGAGCGGCAGGAGGAGCGGCAGGACGTGCTGCCAGCGGCGGCGCTTCACGCGCGAGAGGATAGCAGAGGGATGTTTGGAAACTCCGCGGGGGTATGGTAATGCTTTGGCCCCAGCGGAGGCACTGCCGCGCGGTCGGGCGGCTGGTTCGGAGCGGGAGGAGATCGCGAGATGGATATCCGGCAGTTTCGCGTCGTCGTAAGGGCCAGGAGCTTCGAGCGCACCTGCCGGTTCTACGGCGAGAGCCTGGCGCTGCCGCGCGTGCAGAGCTGGGACCGCGAGGACGCCCGTGGCGCCGTCTTCCAGGCCGGCCCGGCGCTCGTCGAGGTGCTCGGCCGCCCGGCGGGATCCGCCGCCGGCCGCGGCCCGAGAGACGAGGAGTTCGACTACCAGGGCCCGCAGCAGAAGATGACGCTCACCCTCCTCGTCCCCTCGGCCGAGGACGCCTACAGGGAGCTGCTCTTCCGGGACAAGAACATACCGGGTGGCCTGCGCCACGACGAGGACGGCAGCCTGATCTTCGAGACCCACGATCCCGACGGCATCAAGGTCGTCTACCGGCAGGCGGGAGCCTGAGCCCCTCCTCTCCGGCGATGAGCCGAAGCGTGCGGACGCCGGTCGCCTGGGCGCTCGCGGCGGCGCTGCTGCCCGCCGCGCTGGGGGCCGCGCGCCCGCCGCGCCCGCCGGACCGCCCGGGCGAGCACCCGCCGGCGGAGCGCCCGGCGAGCCCGCGCGCCGCCGAGGAGCGCCCGTCGACGGGCGAGCGCCAGTCCGAGCCCTGGACGGTCGACGACCTCGTGCTCGCCGAGGGCGCGAGCGACTGGACGGTCTCCCCCGATGGCTCCTACGCCGCCTGGGTGAGATCGACGATAGGGAGGGGCGGACAGAAGGAGGACGAGGCGCGGGTGGCCAATCTCTGGGTGACCCGCCTCGGCCTCGCCGGGTCCCGCCTCGAGTCGTACCCGCTGACCCGCGGCGACGAGATCGTCTCGCAGCCGGCCTTCTCCCCCGACGGCCGGAGCCTCGCCTTTCTCTCCACGCGGCCGATGGACGACGCGGCGGAGGAGACCACCGATCCGGACATGGAGGAGACCCAGCTCTGGGTGATTCCCATGCGCGGCGGCGAAGCGTATCCGGTGACGCACTTCGACCGCGAGGTGACCGCCTTCGGCTGGATCGACGCCGACACCCTGCTGGCCGTCGCCAAGGAGTCGCCGTCTGCGGTCGAGCAGCGCAAGAAAGAGCGCCAGGACACGGCGATCGCGGTGGACGACCCGGGGGAGCAGCCGCCGGTCCGCCTCTTCACCGTCTCCCGCGACGGCGAGCGGGTCCATCGCCTGACCGCCAACGAGGACTGGATCGACACCGTGGCGGTGGCGCCGGACGGCCGCCACGCCGTCGCCACGGCCGAGGAGAGCCTCTCCAGCACGTTCGACAGCCGGGTGCCGCCGAAGACCTTCCTCGTCGACCTGCAGAGCGGCCGCATGGCGCAGCTCTTCGCGCCCGCCGCCGAGCAGCCCAAGCTCTTGCCGCACGACGTGCGCTGGACGCGCGACTCCGCGGGCTTCTATTTCGCCAACGACAAGACCCACCACCCGCGCTATCGCCTGGCGACGGTGACCGAGCTCTACTACTTCGACCTCAAGAGCGGGAGGACGACGCCGGTCGACCTCGGCTGGGACCGCGGCCTGGGCGGCGACTACGCGGCGACCGCCGACGGCTTCGTCGCTCTCCTGGCCGACGGAGTCCACCTGCGGCCGGCGCGCTACACGCGGACCGCGCGCGGCTTCCGCCGCCAGGACATCTCGGGCCGCCACGCGGCGAACCTGGACAACCTGGCGCTCTCGCGCGACGGCCAGACGATCGTCTACCAGACCTCGTCGGCCACCGAGCCGCCCCAGGGGTACGCGGCGCGGCTGGACGGCGCTCGCCTCACCGGCGAGCGGCGGATCACCGATCTCAATCCCGCCTTCCGCGACAAGCCGAAGGGGAAGGTCGAGGTGGTGCGCTGGAAGGGGGCGCGAAACGAGATGGTCGAGGGGCTCCTCTTCTATCCGCTCGACTGGCCGCTTGCCGTGCAACCCCGGGAGAAGAGGCCGCTCGTCCTCGACCTCCACGGCGGCCCGGCCGCCGCCGACACCGACACCTGGGCGGCCGACTGGGAGGCGCCGGACCTCCTCTTCCGCCAGCGCGGCGCCTTCGTCCTCAAAGTCAACTACCACGGGAGCACCGGCTACGGCCTCGACTTCGTCGAGTCGATCGCGGGTCACTACTACGAGCTCGAGATCCCGGACATCGAGTCCGGCGTCGACGCGCTCATCGCCCGCGGGCTGGTCGATCCCGGCAAGCTCGGCAGCCTGGGCTGGAGCAACGGCGGCATCCTCACCGTCGAGCTCCTCACCCGCTCGCACCGCTACAAGGCGGCGGCGGTGGGGGCGGCCGACGTCGAGTGGATCAGCGACTGGGCGAACGTCGACTTCGGCGCCACCTTCGACAACTACTACTTCGGCGCGCCGCCCTGGGAAAAGCCGCAGCTCTACATCGAGAAGTCGCCCTTCTTCCGCCTCACCGAGGTGACGACGCCGACCCTCGTCTACGCCGGCACCGAGGACCGCGACGTGCCGCCGCACCAGGCGTGGTCGCTCTTCCGCGCCCTGCAGCAGATCGGCAAGGCGCCCTCCCGGCTCGTTCTCTTCCCCGGCGAGCCGCACGACCTGCGGAAGGTGGCGCACCAGCGGCGCAAGCTCGAGGAGGACCTCGACTGGTTCGACCGCTACCTCTTCGGCAGGCCGCCCGCCCGCCGCGAGGCGGTGAAGGACGGCACGCCGCTCGCCGCCCTCCTGGCGCGCGCCAAGGCGCTGCGCTTCGGCGCCGCCTTCGGCCGCCGCGAGGGCGGCGCGCTCGTCCCCGAGACGGTCGCCTTCCGCGGCCGCGAGGTCGGCCGCTTCGAGGTGACGCGGGCGCAGTTCGCGAGCTTCGACCCCAAGCTGGCGGTCGCGCCGGGACGAGAGAACCTGCCGGTCACGGACGTCCCCTTCGCCCGCGCCCAGGAGTACGTCGCCTGGCTCGCGAAGACGACGGGCAAGCCCTACCGCCTGCCCTCCGTCGACGAGGCGCGGGAGCTGGCCGAGGCGGCAGGCTCCGGAGGCAACACCCTCGACCGCTGGGCGGGCTACTCGCCGACGCCGCACGACCGCAAGGAGATCGACGACAGCCTGCGCCTGGCGACGACCGCTCCCGACGAGCCGCCCCTGCTCCTGCCCGTCGGCAGCCTCCCCGGCACCGGCGACGATCCCGTCTTCGACCTCGACGGCAACGCCGCCGAATGGGCGGTGGCGGCCGACGGCAAGGGAGTGGCCGTGGGCGCGAGCGCCGATCGCCCCACCGATCCGCGCGGCGACGACCCGCCGGCCCCGGCGTACACGGGGCTGCGGGTCGTCCTGGGGCGCTGAGCGGCAAACTCAAATAGGGGGGTCGCGATGGCCGGCAGGGCACAACGCTTTCTGGTGGTCTACTCGTTCGTGGTGACGGCGCTCTTCGCCGCCACCGTGCTCGCCGGTCTGGCGTCGCCGGCGAAGCGGGCCAGCTTCGACGAGATCGACGTCCACCGCATCAACGTCGTCGAGCCGGACGGCACTCTCCGCCTGGTGATCTCCGACCACGCGCGCCTGCCGGGCATCATCGTGCGCGGCAAGGAGCGGCCGTTCAGCCGCCCGCAGGCCGGCATGCTGTTCTTCAACGACGAGGGATCGGAGAACGGCGGCCTGATCTTCGGCGGCCGCCGCAACGCGCGCGGCGAGGTCGTCGACTCCGGCGGGAGCCTCACCTTCGACAGGTACGAGGCGAACCAGATCGTGCAGCTCCTGGGCGTCGACGACAAGGAGGACCGCATCGCGGGGCTCGCCGTCGGCGACAGCCCGACCGGCTCCGAGGTGCACCGGCGGGTCTGGGTGGGGCGCGGCGAGGACGGCGCGGCGACGGTCGCGCTCATGGACGCCCGCGGGAAGAAACGCCTGATCCTGCAGGTGACGGCGGACGGCGCGCCGAGCCTCTCGCTGCTCGACGCGAGCGGTCAGGTCGTCCGCCGGATCGACCCGACGGAAGGCCGCCCGCCTGCGTAGCTCGTCGAGTGTCCGACTTCCCGCCGCACGACCCGCGGAAGGTGGCTCACCAGCGGCTAGCGCTCGCCGCTCGCCCACTCGGCCCCGCCGCCAGGCGGCGGGGTCACGACGAGCGGCGGCGGCGCGACAGCGCCCTGCGGCGTGGTCTCGCCGGCCGGCGGCGAAGGGATGCCGGCCACCGGCGTGATGACGCCGCCCGCCGCTGTCGCCTCGCCGGGAGCCGGCGTGATGACGCCGCCCACCGCTGTCGCCTCGCCGCGCGGCGGCGTGGCCTCGCCGCGAAGCTGCTTCATCTCGCCGCCATCCCACCCCCTCAGTCCGACCCCCGTCGTGTCCTCGCCCCTTGCCGGCGAGCCCACGCCGCCACCCGGCGAGGCGGCGGCGAGGCGTCAGACGGCCACGCCGGTGCACGTCATCATGATGAACCTACCCGGCGTGGCTACGACGGGACTCGGCGAGACCACGCCGGTACGTGGCGAAGGCACGCCCCTACCCGGCGCGGTTACGCCGCAACCCGGCGCGGCTACGCTCCGATCCGGCGCGGCTACGCCGACGGCCGGCGAGGCCACGCCGCTAGCCGGCGGCGCCAAATCGGCGCCGATCTCGCTAGGCCGAGCGGATGTCCTCCGCCGAACGCCCTGAACGCGGCGCCGTCCTCCTGCGTAGAATTGTCCAGTGTCCGACTTCCCGCGCGATCCGGAGCTCGACCGCCTGGTCGATCAGCTCAACAGCGGCTCTGCTTCGGGCAGAGCGGCCACCGCCCTGCCGGAGATCGAGCCCGAGCCTCTCGGCGGCGAGGCGCTGGAAGTCCGCCGCGCCGCGCTGGTGGACGACGGCGAGCCGCTCTCGCGGCTGCTCTTCGACATGGCGCGCCGCGGGGCCTCGGACCTCCTCCTGCTGCCCGATCTGCCGCCCGTTCTCCGCCTCGACGGCCGGCTCGGCGCGACCTCGCACCCCGCCCTCTCCGAGGAGGAGATCCGGCTCATGTTCGCGCCCTATCTCGTGGCGGCGCGCGCCCGCCGGCAGCTCGCCGAGGAGGGCTCGGCCGACTTCTCGCTGCGGTTGGCCGGCGGCGGGGAGGGCGCGCCCGCCGGCTACCGGTTCCGGGTCAACCTGCACCGCCAGCGCGGGCGCCTGGCGGCGGCCCTCCGCGCCCTGCCGCGCGAGATCCCCACGCTCGCGCGCCTCAACCTGCCGCCGGCGCTCGCCAAGCTCGTCCAGGTGACCCGCGGCCTGGTCCTCCTCTGCGGCCCGACCGGCTCCGGGAAGTCCTCGACGCTCGCCGCGCTCCTCGGCGAGATCAACCGCACCCGCGCCGCCCACATCCTCACCATCGAGGACCCGGTCGAGTACGAGCACGGCAACTTGCGCTCGATCGTCGAGCAGGTCGAGATCGGGCTCGACGCCCCGTCGTTCGCCTCGGCGCTCCGCGCCTCGCTGCGCCAGGACCCGGACGTCATCCTCGTCGGCGAGATGCGCGACCTCGAGACCGTGGCGACGGCGCTCACCGCGGCGGAGACCGGCCACCTGATCCTCTCGACCCTCCACACCAGCGACGTCGTCCAGGCGATCCATCGCATCGTCGACGTCTTCCCCGCCGGCCAGCAGGCGCAGATCCGCCAGCAGCTCGCCCTGGCGCTCCACGCCATCGTCTTCCAGCAGCTCCTGCCGCGCGCCGACGGCGGCGGGCGGGTGCCGGCGATCGAGCTCCTCATGGCGACCTACCCGGTGCGCCACCACATCCGCAGCCAGAGCCTGCAGAAGCTCTACACCGAGGTCACCCTCGGCAAGGCCCACGGCATGATCTCCTTCGAGGACTCGCTCGCCGGC
>DATBQN010000404.1:0-3050 GCA_036560825.1 Thermoanaerobaculia bacterium | reverse complement strand
GGGACTTGAACTCGCGGCCCGCCGCGAGGACTCACGGGGTGACAGCGAACAACCCCGCCCGCCCAGCGCGGGCACGTCGAAGCTCGGGAGGGAGGATCAGATGGCCGAGAAGCGGACGATCGAACGGCTGGTCTTCGTCTTCAATGCCGGATCGGGCTCTTTCAACGCCTTCGTCGACAGCGCCAAGAAGCTCCTCATGATCCGCGGCTGCACGCTCTGCAGCATCACTCACGGGCTGGCCGGCGAGAAGTCCGAGTGGCGGGACTGCAAGGAGGAGATCGGCGTCCCGGTCGACTACGTCCACAAGGACGAGATCACCCCGGCGCTCGACGGCGTCGTCCAGGGAAAGCTCCCCTGCATCGTCGCCGAGTCCGGCGGCGAGCTGACGCTCCTCCTCGCGCCCGACGTCCTCGAGCGCTGCCAGGGCAGCGTCGCCGACCTCCGCGGCCGCCTCCACTACTTCGCCTCGCTCCACCAGCTCGCTTTCCCGGCGGTCAGCATCCAGTAAGCTCAGCCTCGATGTCGCCCTTCCAGAGCCCGCTGCCGACGGCCGCCTCCCCCGGCTCGCCGGAGAGCGCCATCGAGGTCGCCGGAACTCCCGAGCAGGCGAGCGCCGCCGTCGAGCGCGCGGCCGAGCTCTGGGGAGCGGAGATCGAGGGGCGCGGCAAGGGGCGGTTCCACCTCCGCATCGCGGTGACCGCCGGCCTCCGGCGCGGCTGGATGGCGGGCGAGGTCGCGACCGAGGCGGCCGCCGCGGGCGCGCGGGTCGTCTTCCGCCGGGAGGAGGGCGAGTACCACCTGCAGACGGCCGCGGTCGGCATCCTCGTCCTCGGCGCCTTGGGGGCCATCGCCGCGACACTCTGGCCCCTCGTCCCCTCGCTCCTGCCGCTCGCCCCCATCGGCATCATCCTCGGCCTCTGCGCCTGGTTCCTGGTCCTCTCCCGGCTCCATTCGAGCGGACCCGAGGAGTTCCTCGAGGCCGTCGCCGGCGCCGTCGGGCAGGGCGAGGCGAAGGAGCCCGAGGAGGGGACCTGAGGCGGGAATCCGGCGCCCCTTCCCCCTGGTTTATACTGCTGGCGGTTTACTCGTTCTTTGGCAACTGGGGGCGTACCGGTTTCGACGGGGAACAAATGCGGAGCGAGGGTAGCGTGTCGAGTCTCCACTCGTAAAAGCGGAACCTAATACCTGCGAACGACAACTTCGCTCTCGCGGCCTAAAAAACGGCCGTGACGTTCTGTCCAGAGCTCGACCCGCGGAGCTGGACGGAGCGACACCGTAAGCGGGTCAAGGGTCTCGGTTTGTCTCGCGCCGAGCACCCGATGCACAGCGAGGCTGGCCGCCGCGCGAGGCGCCTTCTTCCAAAGCGCGAGCGGTAAGACTTCCAAATAGAGGGCTACGCACGTAGAAGCCTTCGATACGCGTTTCTCGGACGTGGGTTCGACTCCCACCGCCTCCACCATCTCCTCCCCAGCCAAAAGGCTCGCGCTTCGCGAGCCTTCCCAAGAGACAGCCCGCAGCAGTGCCGCCCGGTGCGAGATCCGGTCGTTCAGGACGAGCAGCGGCAGCTCAGGACGAAATTCGTCAGCTCACGCTGAGCTATGCCAGCTCAGGCCGAGCTACGCCAGCTCACGCCGAGCTGCGCCAGCTCACGCTGAGCTGTGCCCGCTCGCGCTGAGATCTATCAGCTCAGGCTGAGCTGCGCCAGCTCAGGCTGAGATTCGTCAAGTCAGGCTGAGATCGTCCGGTTCACGCTGAGATTCGCCCGCTCGGGCTTGAGATCGCGCCGCTCGCGCCGGATCAACGCGCGGGACGGTCGCCGAAGGCCGCCGCGATCGAGTCTACGAAGGGCGGCAGGAGCACGCCGACCTCGGTGATGATCGCGGCGATGAGGTCGTGCGGCGTGACGTCGAAGGCGAAGTTGAGGGCCTCGGTGCCGGCGGGGGCGATCGAGCGGCCGAGGACCTCGGTCACCTCGAGCCCGCCGCGCTCCTCGATGGGGATATCGGCGCCGGTCGCCGTCGCGCGGTCGATCGTCGAGAGGGGCGCCGCGACGTAGAAGGGGATGCCGTGCCTCTGGGCGAGGGCCGCCACGGCGTAGGTGCCGATCTTGTTGGCGGTGTCGCCGTTGGCGGCGATGCGGTCGGCGCCGACGACGATGCGGTCGACCAGACCCTGCGACATGAGCGAGCCGGCGGAGGAGTCGGTGACCAGCCGGAAGGGGATGCCGAGCCGCTGGAGCTCCCAGGCGGTCAGGCGCGCGCCCTGGAGTAGGGGCCGCGTCTCGTCCACCCACACCATCCCGAGCCGCCCGCGTCGCCACGACGACTGGATTACCCCGAGCGCGGTGCCGTAGCCGGCGGTCGCCAGCGCCCCGGCGTTGCAGTGGGTGAGGACGCGGTCCCCGGCCGCGAAGAGGTCGGCGCCGTGCTCGCCCATGCGGAGGTTGGCCGCCACGTCCTCGGCCCGCAGCTCGTGGGCCCAGGCGAGGAGCGCCGCGGCGACGGCGCCCGGCGCATCGGGTGCGCCCGGATCGGCGGCGAGCGCTTCCTCGAACACGCGGCGGCCGCGGGAGAGCGCCCAGCGCAGGTTGACCGCGGTCGGCCGGGTGGTGGCGAGGAGCGTCGACACCTCCTCGAAGCGCGGCGCGAGGAGCGCGGGATCGGCGATCCCGCGCAGGCCGAGCACCAGCCCGTAGGCGGCGGCGACGCCGATCGCCGGCGCGCCGCGCACGGCCAAGCGCCGGATGGCGTCGGCGACCTCCTCGGGCTCTCGGCAGGTGAGCCAGACCTCCTCCGCCGGCAGGCGCGTCTGGTCGAGGAGCTCGAGCGCCGCGCCCGACCAGCGGAGGGGGGAGAAGGGGTCCGCAGGGGCCGAGCCCTCAAGAGTGTTGCTCATCGGATACCATCTTACGATGCCCATCCACCCCCCGGTGACCGAATCGCGTATCCACGAAAGGGCGCGAGCCGGCGCCCTCCTGCCGCCGCCCTCCCCTCGAGGTCCGGCGTGAAGGGTGATCCGAAGGGCCTCGGCTTCTCCACCCGCGCCATCCA
>DATBQN010000403.1:0-3204 GCA_036560825.1 Thermoanaerobaculia bacterium | reverse complement strand
GGCGGCGGCGTCGGCGAGCGTCGCCAGCAGGTCGCCCCCCGCCTCGTCGCCCTCGAGCGGCACCGAGTCCGGCGCGCTCCGGCGCAGGTGGTCGATCGTCGCATTGTGCGCGATCTTGAACAGCCAGCTCGAGAGCTTGCGCGACGGATCGTAGCTCGCGAGCGCCCGGTACGCCTTGACGAAGACCTCCTGCGAGAGATCCTCGGCGGTCTCCGGGTCCCCCACCATGCGCACGATGAGCCCGAAGACCGGCCGCTCGAAGCGCACCACCAGCTCGCGAAACGCCTCCTGCGAGCCGGCGAGCGTGGCGCCGACGAGCTCGGGGTCGGAGAGGCCTCTCATCGCGGTGCGTCCATGGTGCTCGATGTACGGCGCGCGGCACCCGTAGTTGCCCGCCGCGCGGCGGCCCTTGGGCTATGCTGGCCCCCGAGCCCTCACCCCGGAACGCCCCTCGAGCGGAGGAACCAGCCGATGCGAAGCTGTCGCGGAACGCTCATCATCCTACTCCTCACCCTCCTCGCCGCCCCGGCCGCCGGCCGCGCCGGCACCCTCGCCGACGTCACGATGTCCGACCGGGCGCAGGTCGGCGCCGACACCCTGGTCTTGAACGGCATGGCGCTGCGCAAGAAATTCTTCATCAAAGTGTACGTCGCCGGCCTCTACCTGCCGCACAAGGAGGGCGACGCGGCGAAGGTCCTCGCCGCCGACGCGCCGCGCCGGATGGAGATGGACTTCCTCTACGGGGTGAGCCCGTCGCAGATGTGCGACGCCTGGAAGGAGGGGCTGGAGGCCAACACCCCCGGCGCGCCGGCGGAGGTGACGAAGGGCTTCGCCACCCTCTGCTCGTGGATGGAGGACCTGCCGAAGGGGCAGAAGCTGGTGCTGACCTACGTGCCGGGGACCGGCACCGAGGTCGAGGTCAAGGGCAAGGTGAAGGGGACGCTCCCCGGCAAGCCCACCGCGGACGCCATCCTCGCCACCTGGATCGGCAGAGACCCCGCTCCCGGCGCCGACTTCAAGGCCGGCGTCCTCGGGCGCTGAGCGGCACGGCGGCGCGGAGCCAGGAACCGTGAGAGGCGCGGCGTCCCCTTCCCCTCGGCAGGCCGGGAAGGGGACTGGCGCCTTCTCACTGCGCCCGGATCTCGCCGACCACTTCGATCACGATCGGCACACCCTCGATCTCGCGGGGGATCCGCTCGACCTCGGGCGTCCGCTCGCTGACCATGACGAGGAGCGCGGGCGCCGACTGGCGCTCGCCGATCCCCACTCCGACGACGCCGGGGACGGCCATCAGCTCGTCCTCGTGGCGCTCCTGAACCTGCTCGACCGGCTCGGCCATCGCCATCCTCCTCGTCGCCGATTCTAGGCGGTGACGATCCCCACCCCGAAGGCGTTGAGCACGGTGTTGATCGGGTTGACGAAGGTGACGTTGGTCGCGGCGTTGCCGGCGAAGAGCAGGCCGACCGGCTGGTTGCCCGCGACGGTGGTGACCAGCGAGCCCGAGTCGCCGTGGTCGCTGAAGGGCGCCGGGTTGCCGCGCACCCGGAACTGGTGGCGGAACTGCGCCAGCTGGCCCGGTCCGTAGCCGACGTTGATGGTGATGTTGACGGCGTCGATCGCGCCCTGGGTGTTCTGCGTCGTGCGGCCGCTCTTCTGCACCGCCAGGTTGAGCGCCGGGGCGACGATCGGCAGCACGATGGTAGCGAGGGAGCCGTCATCGCGGAGGATGCAGGCGTTGACGAGCGAGAGGTCGCTGACGCGGGCGATCGCGCAGTCGACCAGGTTGGGCCCGGTGAAGCTCACCGCGATCCAGCGCGTCAGCTCGGCGATGACGTCGCCCGGGCAGGTGCCGCTGTCGAACAGGCCGGGCTGCGGGATGCCGACGCCGACCGGCCCCTGGTTGACCGCCGCCATGACGTGGTTGTTGGACAGCAGGTAGGTGCGGCTGCCGCGGCGGACCAGGCAGCCCAGCGTCCCCGCGAGGTTGACGTTGCAGTTGCCGATCGACACGCCGCACGGCGCCGGGCGCTGGCGGCTGTTGAACATGAAGGCCTCGATCTCGCCGGTCTCCTCGACGTCGGTCTCGATGTCGCCCACCGTCGCGGGGACCATCGCCTGGCTGTCGACCGCCGACTCGTCGAGCTTCTGTTTGACGAAGACCTTGATCGCCAGGCGTCCGGTCGGCTCCCCGTCGACCACCTTCTCGCCGATGCCGATGCCGACGACGTTGCCGCCGCCCCCGGCGCTCTGGGTGTCCGCCGCGGAGGCGGACACCGCGTCGGGCGAGGGGAGCATCTGCTGCTCGAGCTGGTCGCGCGCCGCGAGCAGCGCCTGGAACTGATCTCCCGACAGCCCCGCCACCGCGGCGACGGCGTCCGGTGAGGCATCCTCGGCATCCGCCGGGATGTCTTCCTGCGCGATCTCTCCGCTGACCTCGGCTTCCTCCGGCTCGGCCGAGCCGCCATCGATCTCATCTGCCATCGCGATCTCCGTTCGTTGCCGGCGGACCGGCGGTTGGCGCCGCAGCCGTTGCGGTGCCCCGAGTGAGGCTCCGCAGGCCCCGCCGTCGTTACAGGGGGAGAGGTGCTGTAACGCGCGGCCGGGGCCGCCGCCTAACCGTGCGCCCTGTGGACGCCGACTGCAAGGAGACACCGATGCCGAATCCCACCAGCTTCTTCTTCGTCGGCAGCGACCGCCAGGCGATGCCGATGGCGGCGCTGCTCGTCCATGCCGACGCCCTCGCGCCGGCGCCCGGCGAGCGGCCGGCAGCCGTCGGCGGCGACGCCGAGCCGCCGGTGCCCGTCTCGCCGGACGGCCAGCTCGTGCCCGGCACTCTCTATCCGTCTTCGGCCGATCCGCAAGTGCGCTTCTACCTGCCGCAGTACGCCTGGTCCGTCGTCGACGGCCGTTATACGACGAGCCTCAAGTGGCGGAGCTCGACCGACGATCCCAACGGGCCGCTCGCCTTCCTCACCCTCGAGCTCGCGGCGCCGGCGCCGGCGGCCCAGGGCTTCACGCTGCAGGAGATCCCGCATCAGGCGGTGGTGCGGTTCGCCTTCGATCTGCCGGTCGGCGGCGACGCCGCGACGGGGGCGACGCTGTGGATCGAGGCCGGCGCGCTCGAGATGGCGGGCACGGTCCGGCGCTGCCGGCTGCCGCTCGCCACCAAGCCGGAGTTCGACCGCCTCTATCAGGTGATGACCG
>DATBQN010000402.1:0-18545 GCA_036560825.1 Thermoanaerobaculia bacterium | reverse complement strand
TAATTTTGAGCGGGTATGGCTATGCTTAGCGCTCAAAGAGTGAGCACATAGGTGCAAACTTCTCTATAAATGAAAGTTAGAGCGTCACGCGGCGTGCAGAAAAGAGGGTGCGCGGGCGGTCCCGCGGGAGGTGACGAGGTCCCGGGAGGCGTCCCGGGACCTCGCTCGCGGTCGATCGGGAGGCGATTTCAGGCGCGAGCGCTCGCGAGCCTCGCCTCGACGGCCGACCACTTGACGGTGTTCCACCAGGCGGCGACGTAATCGGGCCGGCGGTTCTGGTACTTGAGGTAATAGGCGTGCTCCCAGACGTCGACCCCCAGAAGGGGAACCTTGCCCTCCATGAGAGGGCTGTCCTGATTGGGGCGGGCGATGACCTCCAGCTTGCCGCCGGAAGCCACCAGCCAGCCCCAGCCGGAGCCGAACTGGTTGACCGCCGCGTTGGTCATCTTCTCCTTGCAGGTCTCGAAGCCGCCGAGGTCGCGCTGGATGGCCTCGCCGATCTTGCCGGTCGGCGCCCCGCCGCCGCCCGGTCCCATGACGGTCCAGAAGAGGCTGTGGTTGGCGTGGCCGCCGCCGTTGTTGCGCACGGCGGCGCGGATCGATTCGGGGAGGCTGTCGAGGTCGCGCAGCAGCTCCTCGACCGACTTCTTCTGCAGCTCGGGATGGCCCTCGACCGCGCCGTTGAGCTTCGCCACGTAGGCGGCATGGTGCTTGTCGTGGTGGATCTCCATCGTCTTGGCGTCGATATGGGGCTCGAGGGCGTCGAAGGCATACGGCAGGGGCGGAACTTCGAACATGGAATTCCCTCCTTGGTCGGGAACGGTGGGCACGGGCTGCCGAGACGGCAGATCCCCGCTCATCGCGCGGTGCAAGAACGATGCGAGGCGTCGGCGAGGCGAAGAGCGAGGCGGGGGGCGGCGATCTAGCGCAGCTTCTCTTCGACGAACTCGACGTGCTTGCGGACCTTGGGGTCGTACTTCTTCATCCGCAGCTTCTCGGTCGAGATCTTCTTGTTCTTCGTCGTGGTGTAGAAGTAGCCGGTGCCGGCGGACGAGACCAACTTGATCTTTTCGCGCATCGCGATCTCCTGGGAACGCTCCGGGTCGCGGCCGGGCCGCCGTCCGGGGTGAAGTGATGGGTTGGCGGGGCCGACGGGGCTCGAACCCGCGACCTCCGGCTTGACAGGCCGGCGTTCTAACCAGCTGAACTACGACCCCGCGGGATGCTGCAAGTCACCAGAGCGTCAGTCTGGTGGGAGGTGGGGGATTTGAACCCGCGACCCCCTGCGTGTAAGGCAGGTGCTCTAACCGCTGAGCTAACCTCCCCGCCAAAGGCCCCATATCCTAAGCGCGCGGGGTGGTAGAGGTCAATTGTCTGGTCTGGCTCGTATCTTGCCCGAAGGAAGCGCCGGGAGTAAGCTCGATTCTATGGAACATCTTCCCAAGCGCACCATTCTCTCTCCTGCAACTCCTGGGTCACGCACGCCGGAAGAGTTTCGGAGGGCGGTGGAGCTCGTCCTGGCGAAGCGTTCTGCCTACTCCGGGAAGGGTGCCTTCGAGCTCCCGAAGACCGACGACGCCAAGAAGCCCAAATCACGAAAGGTGAAGAAGGTCGTCAAGACCAAGAAGCGCCGGTAACGGCTCGTTTCACGTTCGGTGATCTGACCTGGCTGATCTCCGAGTGGCTGAAGAAGAACCCGTGGTGATCGCTGGGGTCTGAAGTTTCTCCGGGAAGCGTTCTGCATCTTCCGTGCGTTCAATGCGCGGCGTAGCCCAGGGCCTGGAGCTCCTCCTTGAGGCTGTCGGGGACGGCCTGCTTGCCGGTGCGCTTGACGACGCTTGCGAAGCGGTGACGGATGAGGCCCTGGAGCTCGGCGACGCGGGCGGGCTCGCGGGCGGCCAGGTTCGTCGTCTCGCCGGGATCGCGGGAGAGGTCGTAGAGCTCCTCTCGGCCGATCGGGTAGGAGTGCGGCGGCGCGTTGGGGATGCAGATCGGGTCATAACCCCGGGGGTTGTCGACCAGCTTCCAGCCGCCGGCGAGCGCGGTCGCGATGGGCGCGTCGCCGTACTGCGAGAAGGCGGGCTTGCCGGCGCCGCCCGCTCCCGGCCGCGCCAGCGAGGGGACGAGCGAGCGGCCGTGGATCTCCTTCGGCGGGGCGACGGCCAGGAGGTCGAGGAGGGTCGGCGCCACGTCGATCAGCTCGACGGTCTGCGGCACCGCCGCGCCCGCCGGCAGCAGGCCCGGCGCGGCGATCCCCAGCGGCACGTGGAGCGCCGTCTGGTAGACCGAGCAGGAGTGGTAGAGGTAGTTGTTATGGGCGTAGAGCTCCTCGCCGTGGTCCGAGAGCAGGACGACGACGGTGCGCTCGAGCCGCCCCGCGGCGCGGAGGCCGTCGAGCAGCGCCCCCACCTGCCGGTCGCTCCCCATCACCGCGGCGTCGTAGAGCGCGTCCAGGTGCCGGACGTCCGCGGGGGAGAGACGCAGGTGCCGGGTCATCACGGGGTCGAGCCGCCAGCGCTTGGTCCCCAGCATGCCCTGATACCCGGGATCCAGCACCCGCGCCGCCGCGTCGCCGCCGTTGTAGTAGGGCGAGTGGGCGCCGAAGAGGTGTACCCAGAGGAAGAACGGCGCGCCCGGACGGGCGCCCGCGCCGGGCGGCTGGCCCGCCCACTCGAGGGCGCGGTGGACGGTCTTCCCGTCCCGGCCGGCGCTGCAGGCGAAGCCGTCCCATCCCTGGTGGTTGGCCTGGCACATGTTGGAGAGGAAGGCGCCCGTCCGGTAGCCGGCGGCGTGGAGGAGCTTGGGCAGGGTCGGCAGGTCGTCGGGGAAGCCGTAGCCGTTCTCGGTGACGCCGTGGGCGGACGGGTAGAGGCCGGTCAGCACCGAGGCGAGGGACGGCCAGGTCGCCGCCCGCTGCGACATCGCCGACTCGAAGCGGACGCCGGAGGCGAGGAGGGCATCCATGCGCGGGCTCGTCGGCCGCACGGCGTAGCCGTAGGCGCCCAGATGGTCCGCGCGGATCGTGTCGACCGAGAGGAGGAGCAGGTTCCAGCCGCGCGCCGCGCCGAGGAGCGGCCGGGGCGCCGCCGTGTTCGCCGGGGGCTCGCGCGGCGCCCCTCGGCGATCCCGGCAGGCGAGGGCCGCCGCCAGGAGAGCCGAGAGGGCCAGGAGGACCGCGAGGCGCGAAAGGCGCGGGAGGCGAATCGGACAGGTCATGGCGAGAATGCCGGGGCGGGCGGGGGCATTGTAGCCGGCCATCGTCGAGATCCCCGGGTCGTTCCTTCCTGTGATACGATAAAGCTCCTTCCTGCCGCGGCCGGGCGCTCGCCCGCCGTCTGCGTCTCTTTCCCCTCCGCATCCCCGCTCCATTTCCGAGAGGAGATGAGCGTGGAACCGACCGTCGACCCGTTTCGCCTTCGCCCCGCCCGCCCGAGGACCCAGCGACCGATCGTCCCGCGGCCGGCGGATCAAGCCGGCTGGGAGGAGATGGTGGCGCGCCATGGCGGGCGCCTTCGCCGCCGCATCCGGCGCGCCTTCGCCGGCTATGGCATCCGCCCGCGGCCGGAGATGATCGACGAGGCGGCGCAGGAGGTCTACCTCCGGCTGCTCGCGCAGGGCGGGCGCCGGCTGCGGCGCTGCCGGGCCGACTGCCACGAGCAGGTCGACGGCTATCTGGGGAGGATCGCCGAGCGGGTGGTCATCAACCAGATCCGCACCGGCTCGGCGGCGAAGCGGGGCGGCGGGCTGATGGGGTTGGACTGGAGCTGTGCCGGCGGGCTGGTCGAGAACCTGGTGGACCCCGCGGGGACGCCGGAGGACCGCGTCCTCGTGCGGGAGCGCCTGGCGAGCCTCTACGCGGCCTGCCGGCAGGCGGGCGCCGGCCGGCGCGGGCGGCGCAACGCGCGGATCGTGCGCCTCGCCCTGTTCAATGGCTGGACCAGCCGCGAGATCGCGCGCCGGATGCGCTGGCGGCTGACGCCGAGCGGCATCGACTCGCACTTGAGCCGCCTGCGCCTCCAGCTCGCCGCCTCGGGCCTCGAGCTGCCGCGGCGCGGGCCCCAGCCCAGACGCCGGCGACGGTCGAAGCGCTGAGGCGTGCTCCCAAGGCGGCGGGCCGGTGCGGGCGCTATCATGCGCCGCATGTCCTCCAGGCTCCGCGTTTTCACCGACCGCCGCTGCCTCGAGCACCGCGCGCCGCGCGGCTTCCCCGAGCGTCCCGAGCGCCTCTCGGGCGTCGTCGACCATCTGCGCGCCGATGGCTGGGACGTCGTCGAGGCGCCCGCGCCGGCGGGGGCCCACGAGGCGGTCGTGGCGACCCACCTCGACACCTACGTCGAGCGCTTCCGGGGAGCCGTCGAGCGCGGCGACTCGCTCCTCGACTCCGCCGACAACCCGCTGTCGGCGGGCACCTGGGAGGCCGCCTGGGCGGCGGTGGGGACGGTCCTCGCGGCGGCCGACCACGTCGTCGCCGCCGGCGGCCCCGCCTTCGCCGCCGTGCGGCCGCCCGGCCACCATGCCGAGCGCGGCCTCGCCATGGGCTTCTGCTACTTCAACAACGTGGCGGTCGCGGCCGAGCACCTGCGGCGCGCCCGCGGCGCCTCGCGCGTCGCCATCTTCGACTTCGACGTCCATCACGGCAACGGCACGCAGCACCTCTTCGAGGCGCGCGGCGACGTCTTCTACGCCAGCACTCACCAGTATCCCTTCTATCCCGGCACCGGCGCTGCCGGCGAGATCGGCCACGGCGAAGGGAAGGGAGCGACGCTCAACGTCCCGCTGCCGGCCGGCACCGGCGACGACGGTTACCAGGAGGTCCTCGAGGCCCGCGTGCTGCCCGCCCTTCGCGCCTTCGCGCCGGACGTCCTCCTCATCTCGGCCGGCTTCGACGCCTGGCGCGCCGACCCTCTGGGCGGCATGGCGGTCACCGGGGCCGGCTTCAGGTCCTGGGGCGCCCAGCTCGCCGCCCTGGCTTCCGAGGTCTGCGGCGGGCGACTCCTCGCCGTCCTCGAAGGCGGCTACGACCTCGATGCCCTGCCGGGTCTGGTCGAAGGCTGCCTGCAGGGATTGAGCGGTGTAGCTTAAATTCGGCTCCGGCTATATTTGACTTTCTTCAGCCCGGGCGCGTACAATTCCCGAAAAGTTCACGTACTACTTCACGGTTGGCCGGATAGCCCCGTATCGCTGCGATGTTTGGCGGCCGCGCGCCGCCGGTGGGGATAGGAAGGCCCAAGGGAGGTCACTCGATGAGACGCCACGTTGTCATCCTGGTAGCGGTGGTGACCGCCCTCGCGGCAACGCTGCCGGCCATCCCCACCTGGGCGGCGGCGCCGCCCAAGCTGCTGGGTTCTCTCGACGGCCGCGCCGGCGGCGGCAACGGGGGCACCGGGATCCTCTCCATCGTCGGCTGGGCCCTGGCGAGCGACGGCGTCGACGCGGTCGACATCTTGGTCGACGGCATCATCAACGGCCGCGCCGCCTACGGCCGCAGCCGTCCCGGCGTCACCGCCGCCTTCCCCACCTATCCCGACGCGAAGCTGCCCGGTTTCGCCTACAGCGTCGACACCACCCATTTCCTCAACGGCCAGCACTCGATCGTCGCGCGGGTGCGCTCGAAGACCGGCGCCACGCTCGACCTCGGCCCCAAGTCGTTCGACTTCAACAACGCGCCGCAGGACCTGCTGCCGTTCGGCGCCATCGAGTTCCCCAACAAGGACGCGGAGATCTTCGGCACCTGCAGCCTCGGCACCGAGGACGATCCCACCCTGCTGCGGGACTTCGGCCTCATCTCGATCCAAGTGCCCCGCCGCTACACCGTCGTGAGCGGCTACGTGGTCGACCCCGGGCAGGGGGACGAGGTGGACGGCGACGGCGTCGGCTACGTCGAGCTGCTGGTCGACGGCGCCATTCTCTACAACAGCGTCACCGACTGCTTCTTCTCGTCGAAGACGGGAGGCCTCACCAACTGCTTCGGGGTCTTCCGGCCGGACATCGGCGCCACCTACCCGACGCTGCGCGACAGCATCCACGGCGGCTTCCGCTACGTGCTCGACCTCTCCCGGCTGATCAAGCTCAACCTCTACCAGCCGGGCAAGCACACGCTGGAGATCCGCGCCGGCGACCGCTCGGGGACGACGGTCAACATCGCGCGGACCGAGGTGACCTTCTCCTGCGACGACTTCATCGGCAACGACGGTTCCTTCGGTCTCATCGACATCCCGCCCGCCGGCCTCACCTACGGCGGCCAGATCGTGCTCACCGGCTGGGCCCTCGACTTCCAGACCGTCGCCGCGGTCACCATTCTGATCGACGGCAAGTTCTTCGGCGTGGCGACGCTCGGCCTGCCCCGGCCCGGGGTCAGCACCCTCTACCCCGGCTATCCACAGAGCCTGGCGCCGGGCTGGAGCATCGGCATGGACACCACCAAGTTCTCGAACGGCGTCCACTTCATCCAGGCGGTGGCGACCGACTCCCTGGGGGTCGACACGGTGATCGGCGAGCGCCCGTTCACCATCCGCAACCCGCACCAGTAGGACGCGCCCGAGCTCGGGCCCGAGCGGCTGCACCACGACGCCCCGTCCGCGCGACGGGGCGTTCGTCGTCTGCGGGCGATCTCCGGCCGCCCCCTGCGGTCCTCCATCCAAGGTAGCATCGCCGGGTGGCGACCCCAGGTCGAATCGTCTTCTTCGGCACGCCGGAGTTCGCGGTGCCGACGCTCGCGGCGCTGGTCGCCGCCGGGCGCGCCCCCGCCTGCGTGGTGGCCCAGCCGGCGCGCCCGGCCGGCCGCGGCCGCGGCGTCGAGGAGCCGCCGGTGGCGCGCTGGGCGGCGGAGCGGGGCTTCCCCATCCTGCAGCCGGAGCGGGTGCGCGAGCCGGCCTTCCTCGCCGCCCTCGGCGAGCTGGCGCTGGACGTCGTCGTGGTGGTCGCCTTCGGACAGATCTTCCCGCCCGGCCTCCTCGCCCTGCCGCCGCTCGGCTGCGTCAACCTCCACGCCTCGCTCCTGCCGCGCTATCGCGGCGCGGCGCCGATCCAGGCGGCGATCGCCGCCGGCGAAGCGAAGACCGGGGTGACCACCATGCGGATGGAGCAGGGCCTCGACAGCGGCCCCATCCTGCTGCAGGACGAGGTGACCATCGGCCCGCGGGAGACGGCGGGCGAGCTCGGCGCCCGCCTCGCCCGCCTCGGCGCGCGGCTGACCGTCGAGACCCTGGCGCGCCTCGAGCGCGGCGACCTGGCGCCGCGGCCGCAGGACGGCGGCCTCGCCACCTATGCCCCGCGCCTCTCCCGCGCCAGCGGCGAGGCCGATTGGTCGCTCTCCGCCCTGGCGCTCTTCGACCGCCTGCGCGCGTACACCCCGTGGCCGGGAATGACGGCGTCGCTGCGCGGCCGGCCGGTCAAGGTCCTCTGGGGCGAGCCGTTAGGCGAGGCTCCCCGGGGCGCCGGCGAGACCGCGGCGCCGCCGGGCACCGTGCTCGGGCTCCGCGAGGCGCGGATCGCGGTCGCCTGCGGCGGCGGCACCGTCTTCGGCGTCGAGCGCCTGCAGCGGGCCGGCAAGCCGCCGCGCGCCGCCGCCGACTTCGCCAACGGCGAGCGCCTCGCGGCCGGCGAGCGCTTCGGCTGAGCGGGCCGCCATGAGCAAGCGCCACTCCGCGACGCCCACGCCGCCGCCCGCCCCCGGCCGCAGCCGCCGGCTGACCCCGCGTCGCACCGCCCACGACAACGTGCGCGCCTCCGCCGGCTGGGTGCTCGAGCGCACGCTCGCCTCGCTGGCGCCGGTCGGCTCGTTTCTGGAGAGCGCCCTCGGCCGCTTCGACGAGCGCGACCAGGCGCTCCTCCGCGAGCTCGTGCTGGGGAGCCTGCGCTGGCTGCGCCGCCTCGACCGGGTGATCGCGGACGCCAGCCGCCGGCGGATCGGCGACATCGAGCCGGCGCTCCTGGCGCCGCTCCGCATCGGCGTCTACCAGCTCCTCTTCCTCGATCGGGTGCCGGCGCACGCCGCGGTGCACGAGGCGGTCGAAGAGGCGCACCAGCTCACCCACCGCGGCGGCGCCAGCTTCGTCAACGGGGTGCTGCGCGCCGTGGCGCGCGCTCCCCGCCTCGCCGACTGGCCGGTCCGCGATGCCGACCCGGTGCGCCGGCTGGGCATCGATCAGAGCCATCCCGACTTCCTCGTCGCGCGCTGGCTGGGGCGCTTCGGCCGCGCCCGGACGGTCGCCCTGCTCGCCGCCAACAACCGGCCGAAGCCGATGCAGCTCCTCGCCTTCCGCGACCGCGGCGGCCGCGAGCTCCTCGCCGAGGCGCTGATCGACGAGGGGATCGAGGTCGAGCCGTCGGCGCTCTCGCCGCTGGGGCTCACCGTGCGCCGCGGCAACCCGCTCGCCGGCGAGCAGTTCGCGGCGGGCTCCTTCTACGTCCAGGACGAGGCGAGCCAGGCGGCGGCGCTCATCCCGCCGCCGCGGCCGGGCGAGACGATCCTCGACGCCGCAGCGGCGCCGGGCGGCAAGAGCTTCGCCCTCCTGGCCTGGGAGCCGCTGGTGGCGCCGACGCTGGCCGACGTCTCGCTCGCCCGCACCATGCTCCTGCGCGCCAACTCGCGGCGGCTCCGGCGGCCGCTGCCGCTCGCCGTCGCCGACGCCGGGACGCCGCCCTTCACCCGCGGCTTCGACCGCGTCGTCCTCGATCTGCCGTGCAGCGGGACGGGCACGCTGCGCCGCCATCCCGAGCTCAAGTGGCGGATCAGCGAGGGCGAGATCGGCCGGCTGCAGGGCCAGGCGCTCCGCCTGCTCGAGGGCGCGGCGCCGCTCGTCGGCCCCGGCGGCCTCCTCGTCGCCGTCACCTGCTCGCTCGAGGAGGAGGAGAACGAGCGGGTGGCTGCCCGCTTCCTCGAGGCTCACCGCGAGTTCGCGCCGCTGCCCCTGGAGGAGGCGGTCGCCGCGCCCCTCGCGGCGGGGATCACCGGCCCCGGCAGCTGGCGCGTCCTCACCGGCGGCGACCACGACGGCTTCTCCGTCAACGTGCTCGCAAAAGCCCGTAAATAGGCCCTCTGCGGCGCATCGCGCGCCTTGACAGACCCTACCCGTTGACTTATCGTCTGCCTCCGGTTCAATCCGCTGACAACCATTCCAAGGAGGAGATCAGATGGCAGGGAAGGCTGAGCTCGTCAATAGCATTGTGGACTCCGTCGACGGTCTGACTCGGCGCCAGGCGGCCGAGGCGTTCGAGGCCGTGTTCGGCGCCATCGTCTCGGCGTTGAAGGCCGGCGAGTCCGCCAAGGTCCCCGGCTTCGGCAGCTTCACCGTCTCCGAGCGCGCGGCCCGCAAGGGGCGCAATCCCGCCACCGGCGAGTCGATCAGCATCCGGGCGAGCAAGAGCGTGCGCTTCAAGGCCGGCAAGGAGCTCAAGGAAGCGGTCAACAAGAAGCGGCGGAAGTAGGTCTTCCGGAGCGCGGCGGCGCGAGCCCTGTGGCGGAGGGAGCCACGGGGCTTGTCGTCCGCGACCGCCCCTCAGCTCCTCCTTCTGTACAGCCCCGCCAGCCGGTGCGGTGACACCCCGAGCAGGAAGAGCAGCCAGATCAGCCAGTTGGTCGACACGGTGCGCAGCGAGCCGCGCTCGAGGAAGCGGCGCGCCGAGGTGGTCACCTGGGCGTCGAGGATCGTCATCGCCTTCGCCCGCTTGAGCCGCCAGGCGAACTCGAGGTCTTCGAGGATCGGCCAGTCGCGGAAGCCTCCCAGCTCCTCGTAGGTGGCGCGGGTCGCGAACTGGGCCTGGTCGCCCAGCGGCAGGCGGGTCCAGCGGGTGCGCAGGTTGACCAGCCGGCCGCCGAGCCGCATCTTGGCTCCGCCCGAGTCGAAGCGCAGCAGGAAGGCGCCGCCGCGCGCGCCGGCCGCCACGGCGGCGCGGAGCCGCTCCGCCGCGCCCGGCGGCAGGGTGGTGTCGGCGTGCAGGAAGACGAGGAGGTCGGCGCCCGCCGCGAGCCCCGCCCGCGCGCCGCGGTCGAGCTGCAGGCCCCGGCCGGGCGGGCCGCAGACGACCGTGGCGCCGAGCTCGCGGGCGATCGCCGCCGTGCGGTCGCCGCTGCCGCCGTCGGAGACCACCACGAGGTCGCCCGCGGCCAGCATGGCGAGCGCGGCCGGCAGGTTGCGCGCCAGCGCCGACTCCTCGTCGAGGGTCGGCACAACGATACACAGTCGCATCGATTCCTTCACTGCATCTCGAGCCGGAGGCCGGGGTCGAAATGCTAGCATGAGGGCGGACGCGAGCCATGAGCCAGGAGCCCTTCAGCCACCTCGACCGCGAAGGCCGGGCGCGCATGGTCGACGTCTCGGAAAAGCCGGTGACGCGCCGCGTCGCCGAGGCTTCCTGCCGCGTCCTGCTGTCGCCCGAGACCGTCGGCCGGCTGTCGAGCCTGCCCAAGGGAGACGCCTTCGCGGTCGCCCGCCTCGCCGGCATCCAGGCCGCCAAGCGGACGGCCGAGCTCATCCCCCTCGCTCATCCGCTGCCTCTCGACCAGGTGGAGATCGAGGTGGCGCCGAGCGCCGGCGGGGTCGCCATCCGCAGCCGCGTCACCTGCACGGCGCGGACCGGCGCCGAGATGGAGGCGCTGGTCGCCTGCTCGACCGCCGCCCTCGCCCTCTACGACATGGTGAAGGCGGTCGAGCGCGGCGCCGTGGTCACCGAGCTCCGGCTGGAGGCGAAGAGCGGCGGCCGGCGCGGAGAGTATCGGCGGGACGGGCCGTGACGCGGCGCGCCTGATGCCGTCCTCCCTTCGCACCGGGCTCGACCGGCTGCTCGACGAGCCCCGGCGCCTCGCCGGGCGGCGCTACGGCCTCCTCGCCCACGGCGCCTCGGTGACCGCCGACCTGCGTCCCGCCCATCGCGCCCTCGCCGCCAGCCCGGCCGGTCCGCCCGCCGTCCTCTTCGGTCCCGAGCACGGCTACTACGGCGTCGAGCAGGACATGGTCGCCGCCGAGTCCGCCAGCGATCCATGGACCGGCGTCCCCATCCTCTCGCTCTACGGCGACCGCCCCGAGTCGCTCGTCCCCCAGCCTGCGGCCTTCGCCGGCCTCGACCTGCTGCTCGTCGACCTGCAGGACGTCGGCGCGCGCTACTACACCTACGCCGCGACCGCGGTGTGGGCGGCCGAGGCGGCGCTCGCCGCCGGCTGCGAGGTGTGGGTGCTCGACCGCCCCAATCCGCTGGGCGGCGAGCGCGTCGAGGGCAACCTGCCGGAGCCCGGCTTCGACTCGTTCGTGGGCGCCTTCCGGACGCCCGTCTGCCACGGGCTGACCCTGGGCGAGCTGGTGCGGTTGGAGGCGCGGCGGCGCGGCCTCGCGGCGGGCGGCGCCGGGCTCGAGGTCTGGGGCATGGAAGGTTGGACCCGCGCCACGACCTGGGAGGAGACCGGCCGCCCCTTCCTCGCCCCGTCGCCCAACATGCCGACCGCGACGACGGCGCGGGTCTACCCCGGCGGCTGCCTGGTCGAGGCGACCGAGCTCTCCGAGGGGCGCGGGACGACCCGCCCGTTCCAGCTGGCGGGCGCGCCGGGGGTCGATCCCGTCGCCGTCGCCGATCGCCTGGCGGCGCGCGGCCTGCCCGGCGCCGCCTTCCTCCCCGCCTACTTCCGGCCGCAGTTCCAGAAGCACGCCGGCCGGGTCTGCGGCGGCGTCGAGGTCGCGGTGACCGACGCCGCGCGCTTCGCTCCCTATCGCCTCGGCGTCGAGCTCCTCGCCGCTTTCCGCGCCGCGGCGCCGGAGGCCTTCGCCTGGCGGCGGGCGGCCTACGAGTTCGTGGCCGACGTCCCGGCGATCGACCTCCTGGCGCGGACCGCCCGCTGCCGCGAGGCGATCGAGTCGGGCCATCCGGGCGACCTCGCCGACTGGATCGCCAGCTGGCCGGCCGACGAGGCGGAGTTCCGGCGCGAGCGCGAGGAGGTCCTCCTCTATGTCTGAGCCGCACCTTCTGCGGGTGGACGAGGGGCCGCGCGCGTTCGCCGCGCTCGTCGCGGCGCTCGGCGCGGCGGGGATGCGCGCCGGCTGGCTCGACCTCGCGGGATCGGCCGGCCCGCTGCCGCCGGACCTCGAGGCCGCGGCCGCGGCGGGCGTCCTCCGTGCCGTCGCCGCGGGCGGCGGTCGCAGCGTCGCCGTCAAGCCGCTCAAGGGCGCTCCGGTGCTCGGCGACCTCCTCCGCGAGCACTTTCGCGGCTGTGCGCTGGTGCTGGTGCGCGGCGAGGCGGCCGTCCCGCACCTCGCTATCGACGGCGAGGGCTGGAGGGTGAGCCCGCCGGGGGAGGCCGAGCGCACCTATGCAACGGCCGACCTCGTGGCGGCGCTCCGCCGGCCGCGTCCCTGGAGCTGACGAACCGAGAGACTCCCATGGACATCGATCTCGAGCAGCGCCGCCGGTTCTTCGCCGAGGAGATCGCCGCGGTGGCCCATCTGCGGTCGGAGGCGCTCGCCGCCGCCTTCGCCAAGGTGCCGCGCGAGCGCTTTCTCGGCCCCGGGCCCTGGCAGATCTTCGATCCCGGCGCCGGCTTCAAGGGAGGCGGCTATCGGACCACCCCCGACGCCGACCCGCGCCACGTCTACCACAACGTGCTGATCGCCCTCGATCCGTCGCGCCAGCTCAACAACGGCGAGCCCGCCGGCCTCGCCCGCTGGCTCGATGCCCTGGACCTTCGCGCCGGCGACCACGTGCTCCACGTCGGCTGCGGCAGCGGCTACTACAGCGCGATCCTGGCCGAGACCGTCGGCGCCGCGGGCCGGGTGCTGGCGGTCGAGGTCGACCCCGGGCTCGCGGCGCGGGCGCGGGCGAGCCTCGCCGAGCGCGGCAACGTCGAGGTCGTCTGCGGCGACGGGGGAGATCGCGGCGCGGTCGATGCCGAGAGCCTCGACGCCATCTTCGTCAACGCCGGCGCCACCCATCCGCTGCCCGCCTGGCTCGACGGCCTGCGCCCCGGCGGCCGCCTCGTCCTCCCGCTCACCTTCGCGGCCGACGGCGCCGCGGTCGGCATGGGCCTCATGCTCCGGGTCGAGCGCCGGGAGGGGCGCTACGCCGCCCGCTTCCTCAGCCAGGTCGGCATCTACCACTGCCAGGGCGCCCGCGATCCCGAGCTCAACCGCCGGCTGCAGGAGGGGTTTGCGCGCGGCACCTTCGCCGCCGTCACGGCGCTCTCCCGCGACGCCCACGAGCCCGGCGCCGCCTGCTGGCTCCACGCTCCGGGCTTCTGCCTGCGCACGGAAACCGGATAGGATGCCGCAGCGCGGCGAAGGTGCCGGCACGATCCTCACGATTCCAACCAGCCCGCGAGTCCCGAGATGATCGACTCCAAGCCCGAGACCATCCGTTTTTTCCTCCCCGGCCCCAGCTACGTCACCGAGGCCGTCCGCCAGGCGATGACGAGGCCCATGATGGGGCACCGCTCGCCGCCCTTCCGCGCCCTCTACGAGTCGCTCGCCGGGCGCCTCCCGGCCGTCTTCCGCACCGCCGGGGAGGTGATGATCGCGACCGGCAGCTCGACGCTCGTCATGGAGAGCGCCGTCGTCTCGACCGCCGCCGAGAGCGTCCTCAACCTCACCTGCGGCGCCTTCTCCGAGCGCTGGCACGCGATCAGCCGCGCCGCCGGCAAGGCCGCCGACCAGGTCGCCGTCCCCTGGGGGCAGGCGGTCGACCCCGACCTCGTGCGGCGCGCCCTCCGGCGCAAGCGCTACGACGCCGTGACCCTGGTGCACAACGAGACCTCGACGGGAGTGATGAGCCCGCTCGCCGAGATCGCCCGCGCGGTGCGCGAGGAGAGCGAGGCGATCCTCCTCGTCGACACCGTCTCCTCGCTGGGCGGCGCCCCCGTCGAGACGGATGCCTGGGGGATCGACGTCGTCCTCGCCGGCACCCAGAAGGCGATCGCCCTGCCTCCCGGCATCGCCCTCTTCACGCTCTCCGCGCGCGCCGCGGAGCGAGCTGCCGCGGTGGCGCGGCGCGGCTTCTACACCGATCTCCTGCGCTACCGCGACAAGCACCGCGAGGGAGGCTTCATCACCACCCCGGCGATCCCCCTGATCTATGCCCTGGACGTCCAGCTCGACGTCATCCTGGCGGAGGGGATGGAGGCGCGCTGGGCGCGCCACGCCCGGCTCGCCGAGAAGACGGCCGGCTGGGCGGCGGCGCGCGGCTGCGACTACGCATCGGCTGCGGGAGCGCGGTCGGTCACGGTGAGCTGCCTGCGGCCTCCGGCCGGGGTCGCGGCGCCGGACCTCGTCCAGCGGCTCGCCGGGCGCGGCTTCACCCTCGGCGGCGGCTACGGCGACTGGAAGGGATCGACCTTCCGCATCGGCCACATGGGCGAGGTCCGCGAGAGCGACCTCGACGGCCTCTTCGCGGTCATCGACGAGGAGCTGGCGGCTGCCCTCGCCGCCGCCCCGGCCGGAGCTCGATGACCGCCGCCATGACCTCGCGCATCCTCATCGCCGACCCCCTCGACGCCGGAGGCGTCGAGCTCCTGCGCGCCTCGGGCGCCCACGTCCACGAGCTCGCCGCCGCCGAGCGGCCGCGCCTCCACGAGATCGTCGCCGACTACGACGCCCTCGTCGTCCGCAGCTCGACCCAGGTGACCGCCGAGCTGCTCGCCGCCGGCCGGCGCCTCAAGGTCGTCGGGAGGGCGGGGATCGGGGTCGACAACGTCGACGTCAGCGCCGCCACCGACCGCGGGGTGCTGGTGGTCAACGCGCCGACCGCGAACCTGCTGTCGGCGACCGAGCACACGTTCGCCCTCCTCCTCGCCCTCGCCCGCAACGTCGCCGCGGCCGACGCCGCGCTCAAGGCCGGCAGCTGGGACCGCAAGCCCTTTCTCGGCGTCGAGCTCCAGGGCAAGACGATGGGGATCATCGGCTTCGGCCGCATCGGCCAGAAGGTCGCCGCGCGCGCCCGCGCCTTCGACATGCGGGTCATCGCCTACGATCCCTTCCTCGACGCCCAGGCGGCGCGCCGTCTGGAGGTCGAGCTGCTGCCGCTCGAGGAGCTGCTGCCGCGCGCCGACGTCGTCACCCTCCACACGCCGCTCACCGCGGAGACGCGGGGCCTCCTGAACGCCCAGCGCCTGGCGGCGATGAAGCCCTCGGCCCTCCTCGTCAACTGCTCCCGGGGCGGGGTGGTCGACGAGGCGGCGCTCCTTGCGGCCCTCGAGGCCGGGCGTCTCGGCGGGGCGGGGCTCGACGTCTTCGCCGAGGAGCCGCCGAAGGACTTCGCGCTCATCCGCCACCGCCGAGTGGTGGCGACGCCGCACCTCGGCGCGCAGACGCGCGAGGCCCAGGAGCGCATCTCGACCGAGGCCGCGGAGATGGTGCTCGCGGCGCTCGCCGGCTCGCTCACGGTCGCCGCGGTCAACCTGCCGTTCCGCTCCGCCGGGGCGCGCGCCGAGCCCTTCCTGGCGCTCGCCGAGCAGCTCGGCAGCATGGCCGGCCAGCTCCTGGGGAGCGCGCCACAGCGCCTCGAGGTCGGTCTCTGGGGGATCGACGAGCCGCTCCGCGTGCCGATCACGGTGGCGGCGGTGAAGGGTTTGCTCTCGAGCTTCCTCGGCGCCGGGGTCAACTACGTCAACGCCGAGCGCCTCGCCGAGAGCCGCGGCATCGAGGTCGTGCGCTCGACCCACAGCGGGCCGTCGGACTACCCGCAGCTGATCGGAGTGGCGGTCGGCGGTTCCGGCGGCCGCGTGGACCTCGGCGGCTCGCTCTTCGGCGAGGGCGATCCGCGCGTGGTGCGCTTCGGCGGCTTCCGGCTCGAGTTCCGCCCGGCGGGGAAGCTCCTGGTGCTGGAGAACCGCGACCGGCCCGGCGTCGTCGGCCGCCTCGGCACTCTCCTCGGCGCCGCCGGCATCAACATCGCCGACATCCACCTCGCGCGCCGCGGGGCGCCCTCCGGCGAAGCGCTGGCCCTCGCCGTCCTCCGCCTCGACCAGGAGCCGGGCGACGAGGTGCTGGCGAGCCTCGCGGCCCTCCCCGAGGTCCTCAGCGTCCACCGCGTCGATCTCGGCCGTTCCTAGGTCGGGCAGAGCCGTTCGTCATCACACCGGCAGGTCTCGCGCCTGCTGCAACTCAAAGGAGATGCGAGGACCATGGCGAGAGTGGGGCTGATCTTCGGCGGCAGGAGCGTCGAGCACCAGGTGTCGATCCGTTCGGCCCGCACGGTGGCC
Source organism: Thermoanaerobaculia bacterium (assembly GCA_036560825.1). Classification (GTDB taxonomy): domain Bacteria; phylum Acidobacteriota; class Thermoanaerobaculia; order Multivoradales; family UBA5704; genus DATBQN01. Next base: position 2,368 of record DATBQN010000402.1, on the reverse strand, counting down.
GAGGGGCTCTCCGCGGCCGGGCACGAGGTGATCGCGTTGGGGGTGGCCCAGGACGGCGGCTGGATCGAGCCCGCGCAGGCGGCATGGGTGCTCGCCTCGGACGCCGCCGAGATCGCGCCGCTCGGCGGACCGGTCGCGCCGACCCTCTCGCGCCTGTTGAGCGCCGGGGCCGAAGTCCTCTTCCCTCTCGTCCACGGCACCTGGGGCGAGGACGGCACGCTCCAGGGTCTGTGCGAGATGCTCGACCTCCCCTACGTGGGGGCGGGGGTCACCGCGAGCGCCGTCGCCATGGACAAGGTGCTCGCCAAGCGCGCGCTCGCCGCGGCGGGGGTGCCCGTCGTCGAGTACGACACCGCGACCCGCGGCGAGCTCGAGGGCGATCCCGCGGCCTTCCTCGACCGCCTGTCGGCGCTCCCCTTGCCGCTCTTCGTCAAGCCGCCGGTCGGCGGCTCGTCCGTCGGCGTGGCGCGGGTCGACGCCCGCGGCGACCTCGAGGCGGCCATCCGCTTCGCCCTGCGCTTCGACGAGGCGGTGCTGGTCGAGCGCGGGATCGCCGGGCGCGAGCTCGAGTGCGCGGTGATCGGCCTGCCCGGCCGCCTGGAGGCGTCGGTGGTGGGCGAGATCGTGCCCGGCAACGCCTTCTACGACTATGCCGACAAGTACCTGCAGGACACCGCGCGCCTGATCGCGCCGGCCGACCTGCCGGAGGCGGTCGCCTCCCGGCTGCGCGCTCTCGCGACCGCTGCCTTCGCCGCCGTCGCCGGCTCGGGGATGGCGCGGGTCGACTTCTTCCTCGAGGGGGAGCGCCCCTACGTCAACGAGATCAACACCCTCCCGGGTTTCACCAGCATCTCCATGTACCCGCGCCTCTGGGGCCTCACCGGCCTGCCGCTCCCGCGCCTCGTCGACCGCCTGGTGCGCGAGGCCGTCGAGCGCCACGCCGAGCGCCACCGCCTCGACCGCGGCATCAAAGAGTGGCTCGCGAAGCTCGCCGGCGGGACGTAGAATGCCCTCCGCCTAAAAAATCGGGAGGTCGGAGATGCCGCGAACGCTAAGCCTGAGGAGATCCCTGCCGCTCGCCATCCTCGCTCTCGCCGCGCTGCCGACCGTGTCGGCCGCGGCCGCGGCCGAGCGGACGATGACGAGCGTCGGCGGCCGGGTCGCGGACCTTCCGCCCGGGCACGACGTCGTGGTCCTCGTGGGCGGCGACAACCGGCCGACGCAGCTCGGGGCGCCGCTGCCGCGCATCGTCGGCACGATCCTCGAGGAGGCCGCCCTCATCCGTCCCGACGTCGTCCTCTGGTCGGGCGACACCATCTACGGCTATTGCGAGGGGCGCGAGGCGATGGAGCGCGAGCACCGGCGCTTCCTCGCCCTCGCGACCAAGGTCGGCGTGCCGCTCTTCAACGCGCCCGGCAACCACGAGATCCGCGGCAACCAGACCTGCGCCACCAAGCCCGACTGCGACGGCGCCTGCGCCGAGACGCTGTTCGAGAGCCACTACGGCAGCCTCTACGGCTCCTTCGACGTCTCCGACGTCCACTTCATCGCCCTCGACACCGAGGTCGTCCACGAGGAGAACACGATCGGCGGGCGCCAGCTCGAGTGGCTGCGCGGCGACCTCGAGCGGAACAAGGACAAGCGCGCCATCCTCGTCTTCTCCCACTCGGAGTTCTTCTCCTCGCCGCTGATCGACCCTGGCGCGGCCCACGGACACGAGGCGATCAAGAACCGCGACGAGCTGCACCAGCTCTTCCGCCGCTATCCGGTGAAGGCGGTCTTCTCCGGCCACGAGCACCTCTTCTGGCGCGAGAAACCGGAGGACCACGACGGCATTGCCTACTTCGTCGCCGGCGGCTCCGGCGCGCCGCTCTACGCCCCGCCCGAACGCGGCGGCTTCTCGCACTACCTGCTGGCGCGGGTCAACGGGGACAAGGTGCAGGTCGACGTCGTCGAGCCGGGGCGGCTCTACGTGGAGAAGGCCGAGGAGGCGGCGAAGCCGCCGGCGAAAGCGCGGCCCCGCGAGGCGCGCTACTGGATCGTCAACAGCAACGACGCGATCCTCCCCGTGCGCGGCATGGTCATCATGGTGCCGCGGAGCTTCGGTCCCTGCGACCGCCTGACCGCGGCAACCGAGCTGATGAGGCGGGAGGGCGTCCTCGTGCCCGTCCCCATCTCGATCGAGAACGCCGTCGTCCGCGGCGAGAGTTGCCGCCTGACCCTTGCCGTCCCCGTCGTCCCCGCCGGCACCTCGGTGCCGGTCGTCATCCGCGGCACGAAGTAGACGCGCGATCTGCGCGCGATTCACCCCGGCAGGCGGTCGAATACCCGCTCGGCGGCGGCTCCAGAGTCGCTCGTATGCGGTGGC
>DATBQN010000401.1:0-4554 GCA_036560825.1 Thermoanaerobaculia bacterium | reverse complement strand
TCCGCCGTCGTGGACGGCGAGGAGGTCGAGGTCGCCGTCGCGGTCGAGGTCGCTCGCGAGGAGCTGGAAGATCCTGTGGCCGGCGAGGCCGGGGAGGGGCGGGAAGGGCTTGCCGTCGACCGGCTCGAGGGCGCCGTTCCCCGGGTTACGCTCGAGCTCGATCCCGCTGCCAGTCGCGGCCGTCGCCAGGTCGAGGTCGCCGTCGACGTCGAAGTCGAAGGGGACGATCGCGGTGACGCCGGTCGGCGTAGCCGGTCCGCTGGCCACCGGCGCCGCCGCGGCGAAGCCCCCCTTGCCGTCCCCCTTCCACCAGACGATCCCGCCGGGCCCGAAGCCGACGACGTCGAGGCTGCCGTCGTTGTCGAGGTCGACGGCCGCGAGCCCTTCGATCCCCGGCGCGGCGCCGGCGTTGGCGACTTTGCCGGTTGCCGCCAAACGGACCTCGAGGACCGGCGGCTCCCCGGCGCGGACGCGCGCCACGTCCATCCGCCCGTCGCCGTCGAAGTCGCCCAGGGCGAGGGCCCCGGCGACGGTGGGCGTCGCCTCCAGGCGCTCGCCGCGGAAGGAGACCGCGGCAGGCGGCCCGAACTCGGCGGGGGGCGGCTCGGCGCGGAAGCGGAAGACCGGCACTCCGAGGATGTTGCGGGCGAGCTCGCGCTGGCTTCCCTGGTACGCCGGCGTCACTTTGAGCACGTTCTCCAGGCGGAGGGCCGGCACGCGGGCGGCGGCGACCTCGCCGCGCTCGAGGGCCGCGAGCACCGCGTCCAGCAGCGGGGCGGCGGCCGCGGGCGGCGCCCAGACGATCTCCCGCACCCGCAGGTAGGCGGCGGTGGCGGCGGCGCGGTCGCCCGCGGCGATCGCCCGGCCGCCCTGCTGGAGGAGGACGACGAGGTTCTCCGGCCGCAGCTCGGCGAGGCGCGCGATCGCCCGCGCGGCGAGCGACTTGGCGGGCTCCTCCGCCCCGCTCGCCGTCGCCTGCCGGTAGGCGGCATAGAAGATCTCTGGATCGTCGGGAGCGGCCTTGGTCGCCTGGTCGAGGACCATCAACGCGTCCTCCGCCTTGCCGCTCCAGGCGAGCACCGCCCCCTTGATCGCCAGCAGGTCGGCCCGGCCGGGAGCCTTCGCCAGCGCCCGATCGGCGGCGGCGAGGGCAGCATCGCCCTTCTGCTGGCGGAGGAGCGCGACGGCGAGGTCGGCCTCCGGGAGCGGGTCGTCCGGGACCAGCTTGGCGAGCGCCTCGAAGGTCGCCGCGGCCTCCGCCGGACGCTCGTTCTCCAGCTGGGCGATGCCCAGCCACCGCATCTCGGCGGCGCGCTCCGGCACGGCCCCCAGGAGGACGAGGAGGAGGAGCGCGAGGGCGCCCCAGGGGAGGAGCCGGCGGAGGCGGAGCATGGGCGGCTATTCTAGCCTTCCGCCACCATACGGATCGGCTCGCGGCTCGCCGTCTCGCCGAGGCCGAATACCGAGTCGCGCGCGAGGCTGAAACGTTTTAGGCGCGGTGAACACCATAGGGCGGTGGATAACCACCTACAACCGTCAAAGAGACCTCGCATGACGAAAGGCCGGTTGCTTGCGTAGGATTCACCAGAGGAGGCAGACATGCTGTTTCAGCCGCTCCACCTGTTCATGTTGGCCTTCCTGGCCATCGGCGGCCTCGGGACCCTCTTTTGGATCTGGATGCTTGTGGAGTGTCTTCAGGACCCTGCGCTCGACAAGCGCGCCAAGATCCTGTGGGCGGTGGGTATCGCCGTGACCCATGTGGTCGGAGCGGCTGTCTACTTCTTCTGGTGCCGATCGCGCCGGCTGCATAGCGCATCGCCGGCGTGATCGACGCCGAATCCGGCACCGTCAGTGGGGGTCGTCAGTCCGGGCGGCCGGGCCGGCGCGCGCCGAAGCGGCGCCGGCCGGTCCGCGAGGGTCAGAACGGAACGCAGGGCGTGGGCCGCGAGGTGCAGGCGACGCACCCGGACGGCTGTGGGCAGCAGAACCTCCGCGTGGGCGGGCATTGCGCGCAGGACGTCGGGCAGCTCGCCAGGAGCGGATCGAAGCCGGAGATCGGAGCAGCCTCCGGCGCCCCGAGCCAGGCAGGCAGGGCCTCGCTCGGGAGGGCCGCAACGGCGGTGGAGGGAGCCGGGACGGCGGGCGGAGCGGCCAAGGCGGGAACCGGACCCAGGCCCATGGCCGCGACGATCAAGAGAGCGCTGAACATGATGTCGTTCTCCTTTCCCGTGTATCTTGCTCCCTTTCGCCTTCACGGTCACCTGGGATAACCGTCCGCCGCCGTACGCATCGGTTCGCCGAGCGGGACTCTGGTTCTCGACGCCCCGCGGTGAAATTCGGGCGTACGCGGTGTCGCGCCGGACCCCGCGCCGGTTCTCGAGATCCGACCGCCGACGGCCGGATCTCACGGTGGATCTTCAAAGCTCAGGATGAGGTCGCGCCGCACGCCGTGGGGCCTGGAACTACGCGCTGAGGTCGCGCCGACTATCGTGGGGCCTGGAATTCCAAGCTGCGGCGGCCGAGTCGGCGGCGACCGGCCGTGCTAGCCTTCCTCGTCATGAGCGTCGACGAGCATCGCCGCGCCGCGCCGGCTACCCTGGGCTTCGCCGTCATCACGGTGAGCGACAGCCGCGCCGCGGCCGACGACACGAGCGGCGACGCCATCCGCCGGCTCGCCGTCGGGACGGGTCACCGCGTCGAGATGTCGACGCTGATCCCCGACGACGTGGCGGCCATCCGCCACGCCCTGGCGCAGATCCTGTCGACGCCGGGGATCGACGTCGTGGTGGTGACCGGCGGCACCGGCTTCTCGCCGCGCGACCTCACGGTCGATGCCGCGGCGCCGCTCTTCGAGCGGCCGATCGAAGGCTTCGGCGAGCTCTTCCGGATGCTGTCCTACCGCCAGGTGGGCGCCGCGGCGATGCTCTCGCGCGCGGCCGCCGGCATGGCCTCCGGCCGCGCCATCTTCCTTCTGCCCGGCTCGCCCAAGGCGGTGACGCTGGCGATGGAGGAGCTCATCCTCCCCGAGGCCGGGCATCTCCTCTCCCAGGCGCGGCGAGCCTGAGCCCGCTTCGGCGCCCCCTCCCAACGCCCCGCCTCCGTCAGCGCCGGCCGCTGATCAGGCGCCAGAGGATCAACAGCAGGATGGCGCCCAGGACGGCGATGAACAGGCTCCGCCAATCGAAGCCGGAGATGCCGCCGAAGCCGAGCGCGGTGGCGATGAAGCCGCCGAGGAGGGCGCCCACGACGCCGATGATTACGGTCACGATGCAGCCGCCGGGATCCTTCCCGGGCACGATCAGCTTGGCGACGAGGCCGGCGAGCAGACCGAAGACGATCCACGAGATGAGGCCCATGCTCCCAGTCATTGCCCTCTCCTCTCCTGCAGCCCTCGGGGCTGCGTCGTCCCGCTAGGTTTCACGGTACCGGACCGGTCCGGCCATAGAATACTGCCCGCCATGGCTGAACCCGCGGCGCGCCAGCGCCTCTACCTGATCGACGGTTACTCGAACATCTTCCGCGCTTTCTACGCCATCCGCAACCTCTCGAGCTCCAAGGGCGAGCCGACCAACGCGGTCTACGGCTTCGTCACCATGCTGCGGAAGCTCCTCCGCGAGGAGAACCCCGAGCTCGTCGGGGTGGCGCTCGAAGGGGGCGGCGAACGGATGCGGAAGGAGCGCTTCGCCGAGTACAAGGCGAACCGTGCGCCGATGCCCGAGGACCTGAGGACGCAGATCCCGTGGATCCGCAAGTTCCTCGAGGCGCAGCGCATCCCCATGCTGGAGGTCGACCGCTACGAGGCAGACGACGTCCTGGGGACGCTCTCGAAGAAGGCCGCCGACGCCGGCTATGACGTCGTCATCGTCTCGGCCGACAAGGACTTGATGCAGCTCGTGGCCCCCCACGTCTCGCTCTACCACACCAAGAAAGACAAGCTGATGGGGCCGGCTGAGGTCGAGGAGGACTTCGGCGTGCCGCCCGCCAAGGTTCCCGACGTCCTAGCCCTGATGGGCGATTCGAGCGACAACATCCCCGGCGTCCCCGGTATCGGCGAAGTAGGGGCTAGGACCCTCATCACCGAGTACGGTTCGCTTGAGAACCTCCTCGAGCATGCCTCCGAGGTCAAAGCGAAGAAGCACCGCGAGGGCCTCCTCGCGAACCGCGATCAGGCGATCCTCTCGAAGGAGCTCTCGACCATCCACTGCGACCTCGACATCGCCCTCGACCCCGATGCGCTCCGCCGCGATCCCCCGGACCCGAAGGCCCTCCGCGAGCTCTACACCCAGCTGGAGTTCTTCTCGCTCGCCGACGAGATCAAGGCCGAGGGTGGCCCCGTGGAAGCGCTCCCGCCGGCCGTCGAGGCGGAGACGCCCGAGGCCTGGCGGGCGTCGACGGCCGGCTTGGGCGGCGAGGTCTACGTGGCCGTGCTGAACGAGGACCGGCCCCTAGGCATCGTCGTCGGCGGGGCGGCTGGCGAGGCGGAAACCGCGCCGCCCGTCTACGCCGACTTCCGCCGCCCGGGGCTCGCCGAGGCGGCGCTCGCCAGCCTGCGCG
>DATBQN010000400.1:0-7079 GCA_036560825.1 Thermoanaerobaculia bacterium | reverse complement strand
CAGCGCGAGGAGGCGCCCTACCACGGGCAGCCGCTGCAGCGCTGGGCGGCGGTCCTCGGCGCCGCGGTCTTCTGCGGCATGCTGGCGATGCTCCTCCTGCGGTCCCACCTGCCCAGCCCCGGCCCCCTCACCGAGGATCTCGTCTCCTTCAAGGGCCTCGCCGCCGACCTCTTCTCGATCTACCTCCTGCCCTTCGAGATCGTCGGGCTGCTCCTCCTCGTGGCGGTGATCGCCGCCGCCGCGGTCGCCAAGCGCACAGGCACTACGGGAGGCGAGCGATGACGCCGGCCGGCGGCGTCCCCGTCTCCTGGTACCTGGTCCTCGCGGCGCTCCTCTTCGCCATCGGCGCGGCGGGGGCGCTCACGCGGAGGAACGGCATCAGCATCTTCCTTTCGATCGAGCTGATGCTCAACTCGGCCAACCTGACGCTCGTCGCCTACGCGCGGCAGTGGGGCGAGCGCACCGGCCAGCTCGTCGTCTTCTTCGTCCTCGCGGTCGCCGCCGCCGAAGCCGCGGTGGGCCTGGCGCTCTTCATCGCCGTCTACCGCCAGCGGCGGACGATCGACGTCAACCGCCTCAACCTGATGCGCTGGTAGGCGAGCCGCTCTCCGATGCACCTCCTCTGGCTCATCCCCCTCCTCCCCATCGCCGGCTCCGCGCTGCTCGGAGCCATGGGCGGCCGCGCACCGAAACCCCTCGTCACCCTCGTGGGCCTGGCGGCGCCCGGCCTCTCGCTCGCTCTCGCCGCCGCGGCCCTCGTCCGCTACATGGCGATCTACCCGAGCGCCTACGAGCAGACGCTCTACGCCTGGACGGCCGGCCCGCTCCGCCTCGACGTCGCCTTCCTCCTCGATCCGCTGTCGGCGGTGATGCTCGGGATCGTCACCTTCGTGGGCTTCCTCATCCACGTCTACTCGGTGGGCTACATGGGGCACGAGGAAGGGTACCGGCGCTACTTCGCCTACCTGAACCTCTTCATGGGGGCGATGCTCCTCCTCGTCCTCGGCGCCAACTACCTGGTGACCTTCGTCGGCTGGGAGGGCGTGGGGCTCTGCTCCTACCTCCTCGTCGGCTTCTACTTCGACCAGGAGATCCCGCCCGCCGCCGGCAAGAAGGCGTTCATCGTCAACCGCGTCGGCGACTTCGCCTTCCTCGTCGGCATGTTCGCCCTCATCGCGCGGTACGGCTCGCTGCGCTACCTCGACCTCTTCCCGCGCCTCGCCGCCGACCCCGGCCCGGCGACCGCGCACTACGCCCTCGGGCTCAGCTTCGCCGGCTTCGTCGCCCTCTGCTTCTTCGTCGGCGCCATGGGCAAGAGCGCGCAGATCCCGCTCTACGTCTGGCTCCCCGACGCCATGGCGGGCCCCACCCCGGTATCGGCCCTCATCCACGCTGCGACCATGGTCACCGCCGGCGTCTACATGGTGGCGCGCTCGAACGCCATCTATCAGCTCGCCCCCGGCGTCGCCGCCTTCATGGCCGTCATCGGCGCCGTCACGGCGATCTTCGCCGCCACCATCGGCCTCGCCCAGAACGACATCAAGAAGGTGCTCGCCTACTCGACGGTGTCGCAGCTCGGCTACATGTTCCTCGCCGCCGGCCTCGGCGCCTACACGGTGGCGATCTTCCACGTCATGACCCACGCCTTCTTCAAGGCGCTCCTCTTCCTCGGCTCGGGCTCGGTCATCCACGCCATGGGCGGCGAGCAGGACATGCGGCGGATGGGCGGTCTCAAGAAGGCCCTCCCCGTCACCTACTGGACCTTCTGGATCGGCGCCCTCGCCATCTCCGGCATCCCGCCGTTCGCCGGCTTCTTCAGCAAGGACGCCATCCTCGCCGCGGCGGCGGGGAGCGGCAAGTGGGCCCTCTACCTGATCGGCCTGGTGACCGCGGGGCTGACCGCCTTCTACATGTTCCGCGCCGTCTACCTCACCTTCGAGGGGAAGTTCCGCGGCACCGCGGACGAAGAGCACCACCTCCACGAGTCGCCGCCGGTGATGACGGCGCCGCTCGTCGTCCTCGCCCTCGGCGCCGTCCTCGCCGGCTTCCTCGGGGTCCCCGCGGCGCTCTCCTTCGGCGCCCGCTCCGACGCCTTCGGCCGCTTCCTCGCGCCGACCCTGTGGAAGATCGCCGGTCACCCCCTCGCCGAGCACGAGATGTCGAAGGGCACCGAGCTCGGCCTGATGCTCCTCTCGATCGCCGTCGCGGCCGCCGGCATCCTCCTCGCGCGCCGCCTCTACCGGCGGCCGGCGGGCGAGATCACCGGCCCGCAGGAGGACGCCGCGATCGCCGCCCGCTTCCCCGCCGTCTACCGCACCCTCGCCAACAAGTACTACGTCGACGAGCTCTACGACCGCGCCATCGTGCGTCCGCTCGAGCGCCTCTCCCGCTTCTTCTGGAAGTGGATCGACGGCCTCTTGATCGACGGCACGGCCAACGGCAGCGCCTCGCTCGCCGACCTCTTCGGCGGCTTCGGCGCCCTCACGACGACCGGCAACGTGCGCAACTACGCCCTCTACTTCTTCTTGGGCGTGCTCGCGCTCTTCTGGTGGATCGCCCTCTCGTGAGCGACCTCGCCCTCTCGCCGGCCGCGACGATGCTCGCCCTGGCGCTCGGCAACACGCTGACCCGCCTCGTTTTCTTCCCGGCGGTCGCCTGCCTGCCGCTCCTCCTCTTCCGCTCCGGCGCCCAGCGCGCCGTCAAGGCCTACGCCGTCGCCGCCGCGCTCGTCGAGCTGGGCCTCGGGATCGGCTACGTCGCCACCCACTGGGGCGCCGGCTTCGCCACCCTCGCGGGCGAGGGCGCCTTCCGCTGGATCCCGTCGTACGGCGTCCGCTACGAGCTCGCCATGGACGGCGTCTCGATGCCGCTCGTCCTCCTGACCGTCCTCCTCCTGCCGATCGTCCTCCTGGCCTCCTTCCGCGGCGTCGACCGGCACTGGCGCTCCTTCACGGCCTCGTTCTTCCTCCTCACCACCGGCATCCTGGGGGCGCTCCTCGCTGTCGACCTCGTCCTCTTCTACACCTTCTGGGAGGTCATGCTCGTCCCCATGTACCTCTTGATCGGTATCTGGGGAGGCGAGCGGCGGATCTACGCCGCGGTCAAGTTCTTCCTCTTCACCATGGCCGGCAGCCTGCTCATGCTGGTCGCCATCCTCTGGCTCGGCTGGACCTTCCGCGGCGTCGCCGGCGTCTGGAGCTTCGCCTACCGCGACCTGCTCCGCCTCGACCTGCCGCTCCACGCGCAGCTCTGGCTGTTCGCCGCCTTCGCGCTCGCCTTCGCCATCAAGGTGCCGATCTTCCCCTTCCACACCTGGCTCCCCGACGCCCACGTCGAGGCGCCGACCGGCGGCTCGGTGATCCTCGCCGGCATCCTCCTGAAGCTCGGCACCTACGGCTTCCTCCGCTTCGCGCTGCCGCTCTTCCCCCAGGCCGCCGCGAAGGCGGGGCCGCTCCTGGTGTCGCTCGCCCTGGTGGGCATCCTCTACGGCGCCCTCGTCGCCTGGGTGCAGGTCGACATGAAGAAGCTCGTCGCCTACTCGTCGATCGCCCACCTCGGTTTCGTCATGCTCGGCCTCCTCGCCGCCGACCTCGTCGCCTGGCAGGGGGCGCTCCTCCAGATGGTCAACCACGGCCTCTCGACCGGCGCCCTCTTCCTCTGCGTCGGCATGCTCTACGACCGCCGCCACACCAAGCTGTTCTCGGAGTTCGGCGGCCTGGCCAGGGTGATGCCCGTCTTCGGCTTCTTCCTCGTCTTCTCGACCCTCGCCTCGGTCGGCCTGCCGGCGCTCAACGGCTTCGCCGGCGAGTTCCTCATCCTCGCCGGCAGCTACCGCGCCCTCGGCTGGCCGGCGGCGGTCGCCACCTTCGGGGTGGTGCTGGCGGCGATCTATCTCCTGAAGCTGGTCCAGCTCACCCTCTGGGGGCCGCTCACCAAGGACGAGAACCGCGGCCTGAAGGACCTCTCGGCGCGCGAGGTGCTGACGCTGGTACCCCTTTGCGTCCTGATGCTCTGGATCGGCGTCGCCCCGCAGGCGTTCCTCGCCCCCAGCCGCCCGGCGCTCGACGGCCTCCTCGCCGCCTACAAGCAGCGGATCGAGACCCCGGCCGTGCAGGCCCCCGCGCTCCGGCCCGCCGCGACTTCGCAGGAGACCGCGCGATGAACGCGGGCGACCTCGCGAGCCTCGCCCCGGAGCTGATCCTCGCCGGCGGCGGCGTCCTCATCCTCCTCGCCGACGCCTTCCTCCCCGCCGCGCGCCGCGCCTTCACCGGCCTCGCGCTCGCGGCGACCGCCCTCGCCGTCTGGGCCTGCTTCGCGCTCGTCCCCGCGGGCGCGAGCTTCGGCGGCCTCGTCGAGGCGACGCCGGTCACCCGCGCCCTCTCGGGCGTCGTCCTCCTCGCTCTCGCCATCAGCCTCCTCGCCTCGCAGGGGTACCTCCGCCGCGAGAAGATCCTCACCGGCGAGTACCACGCGCTCCTCCTCTGGTGCGCCACCGGCCTCCTCCTCATGCTACGGGCGACCGAGCTGCTCACCATCTTCCTCGCCCTCGAGCTGCTGTCGCTCTGCCTCTACCCGCTCGCCGCCTTCCACCGCCGCATCAACATCGGCACCGAGGCGGCGATCAAGTACTTCCTCATGGGGGCGTTCGTCAGCGCCTTCGTCCTCTACGGCGTGGCGCTCGTCTACGGCGCCACCGGGAGCACGCGCTTCGCGGCCATCGGCGAGCACTTCCAAGCGCACGGCACGCCGGTCGCGGCGACCCTCGGCATCCTCCTCCTCGTTGCCGGCTTCGGCTTCAAGATGAGCGTCGTCCCCTTCCACGCCTGGGCGCCCGACACCTACCAGGGGGCGCCGTCGCCCTTCGTCGCCTTCCTCTCGGTGGCCCCCAAGGCGGCGAGCGCGATGGTGCTCTACCGGGTGCTCGAGGCGGCGACGGCGGCGACGGGCGCGCTCGCCGCCGCCCGCTGGTCGCGCGCGGTCGCCCTCCTCGCCATAGCCTCGATGGTCACCGGCAACCTCCTGGCGCTCGCGCAGCGCGACATCAAGCGCATGCTCGCCTACTCCGGGATCGCCCACATGGGCTACCTGCTCCTCGCCCTCGTCGTCGTCGACCGGCGCTCGCTCGGCCCGGTCGTCGTCTACCTCCTCGCCTACGCGCTGATGAACGCCGGCGCCTTCGCCGTCGTCGCCATGCTCTACGCGCGGCCGGGCGAGCAGCACCTCATCTCCGACCTCTCCGGCTGGGGCTACCGCTTCCCCCTCCTCGGCGCCTGCCTGACGATCTCCATGCTGTCGCTCGCCGGCATCCCGCCGACGCTCGGCTTCTTCGGCAAGTACCTGGTCTTCCTGAACGCGGTCGCGGACGGCTGGACGGGGCTGGCGGTGGTGGGCGTCCTGGCGAGCCTGGTCGGCGTCTTCTACTACCTGCGGGTCGTCTACGTGCTCTACATGCGCCCCGAGCAGCGGCAGCCGGACGGCCTCCTCGTCGACGGCTGGGGACGCCTCGCCGTCGTCCTCGCCGCCCTCGGCACGCTGGCGCTCGGGATCTGGCCGGCCCGCCTCCTCGAGTGGCTGCTGCAGGGGCCGCTCCAACCCTGATCCCGCTCTGATCCGATGCCCGGGCTGGACGAGGTCTCCCCCCTCACTCTCAACCGCCTCTCGTTCTACCTGCGCTGTCTGCGCCATCTCCAGGAGCAGGAGATCCAGCGCATCTCGTCGCAGGAGCTGGCGCGGCGCTACCACCTCTCGGCGACCCAAATCCGCAAGGACCTGGCGCAGTTCGGCGAGTTCGGCATCCGCGGCGTGGGCTACGAGGTGGACGTCCTCGCCGACCACCTCAACGCCCTCCTCGGCCTCGACCGCCGCCACGCCCTGGTGATCGTCGGCATGGGGAACCTGGGGAGCGCCCTCGCCCGCTACCTCGGCTTCAACTACGGCGCCTTCCAGGTGGTGGCGGGGGTCGACAACAGCGCGCAGGTGATCGGCCGCAAGATCGGCGGCTTCACCGTCCGCCCGAGCGCCGACCTCGCCCGCGTCGTCGCCGACTCGGGAGCCGAGATCGGCGTCCTCGCCGTCCCCGCCGACGCCGCCCAGGAGAACTACGACGCCCTGGCCGACGCCGGCATCAAGGGAGTCCTCAACTTCGCCCCCGTCCGCCTCAAGCGCCGGGCCGGCGTGCCGCTCAAGAACGTCGACCTGCGGATCAATCTCGAGGAGCTGGCGTTCTTCCTGCGCTGAGAGCGCGGCGAGCGGCTAGCAGCCCCCTCCGCCCGGACCGCCGAAGAAGGAGTAGGCACCCCAGGCTCCGCCGCCGGCGGGAGCAAAGAAGGCGAAGGTGTAGCAGGCCGGCGACGGCTGCTGGGGGGCGAGCGTCGTCCAGATCGGCGTCCGCGTGAGATCGAGGTAGTAGATGTTGCGCTGGAAGGCCGCCTGCCGCCAGCCGCCGGCGGCGAAGGCGCCGCTCCCCATCGGCGGCCACGAGGTGGTGCCGAAGGTCTCGCCGCCGAACTCGGCCCGCGTGGCGTTGCGCGTGAGCTGGCCGCCCCGGAAGATCCGCCCGGGGTAGTAACCCACCCACTGCGCGGCGCCGGCGCCCTGCATCGAAAGCCACCAGTTGCCGTTGATCAGCTGCCACTTCATGCGGAACCCCACCTGGGCGCCGCCGCGGACGCTCCAGTTGCCCCAGCCGGCGCCGAGGGCGAAGAAGCGGTTGACCTGGACGAAGGCCACGCAGTCGAGGTTGTAGCAGCCGGTGGTGTAGTTGTCCGGGGTCCAGTAGATGAAGGTCGCCGGGTTGTTGGTGCGGTACTTGCGCGGGAAGACCTGCCAGCCGCCCTCGACGGTCTGCAGGTTGGCGCTGGCGCCGCCCACGTACCACTCCTGCGACAGCGAGAAGACCTCGGTCGCCGGCTGGTTGATGGGCGGCCGCCAGAGGCTGAGGTGGGCGCTGCCGCCGAGGTTATTGACCGCCTGGGTGCCCACGGCGTACTTGTGCGCCGGGGCCGGCGGGGGCGGGGCCGGCGCCTGCGGGGGCGGCGGCGGGACGAGCTGGTTGACGTTGTCCGGCGGGACGTCATCGC
>DATBQN010000399.1:0-6355 GCA_036560825.1 Thermoanaerobaculia bacterium | reverse complement strand
CCGAGCTCGTTGCCGTGGTGGACGTGGTTGTCGAGCATCGCCGCCAGCAGGTTGTTGGCGAGGGCGATGGCGCTGAAGTCGCCGGTGAAGTGGAGGTTGATGTCCTCCATGGGGACGACCTGCGCGTAGCCGCCGCCGGCGGCGCCGCCCTTCATGCCGAAGACCGGCCCCAGCGACGGCTCGCGCAGGCAGACCGCCGTCCGCTTGCCGAGGAGGTTGAGGGCGTCTCCCAGGCCGACCGTCGTCGTCGTCTTGCCCTCGCCAGCCGGGGTCGGCGTCATCGCCGTCACCAGGACGAGCTTGCCGTCCGGACGCCCCGCCAGGCTCTCGATGTAGTCGAGCGACAGCTTCGCCTTGTAGTGGCCGTAGGGCTCGAGGTGCTCGGCGGGGATCCCCAGCTTGCCGAGCGCCACCTCGGAGATGGGTTGCAGCTTCGCCCGTTGCGCGATGTCGATGTCCGATGCCATGGGAACCTAGGCTCCGCCGCCGCGGGCGAAGAAGACGACGACCTCGAGCGGCTCCTCGATCGAGTGGAAGTGGTGGGGCACGCCCGCCCGCACGTAGACGATGGAGCCCGGGTGGACGGGGTGGCTCTCGCCGTCGACGTCGAGGACGGCGCGGCCGGCCACCACGTGGTAGACCTCGTCCTCGCGGTGCGGCGTCTGGTGGTCGGCGCCGCCGGCCGGCAGGACGTAGAGGCCGGTGCGCAGGGTCGAGGTGGCGAGGAACTCGAGCCAGGGCTCGCCGCCCTTGGCGCGCCGCTGGGCGAGCTCGGAGAGGTCGAAGGCGGCCGCCTTGGGACGATCGCCGGGGTGGCCGGGAGGGTCGCCGCCCGCGGCCGCTCCCTTGGCGCGCGCCAGGCCGAGCGCGCCGGCGAGCGCCGCGAAGACGGCGAGAGAGGTCATGAGACGCGTCATCTGTCGGTCCTCCGTCTGAAGTTGAGGCGCGCCGATTCTATAGGGAGCGCCGGCGGCCGTCCGCGCGGGCTAGAATCCTCCGGCCGTCCCCTCCCGGAGCGGCCGATCTCCCTCGAAGAAGACGAGCCCAAGGAGCCGCGATGCCGTCGAGAATCCTCCTCTTCACCCTGCTCTTCGCGCTCGCTCCGCTCGCCCTGGCCGCGGTGCGCGCCGAGCCGCCGCGGTCGCCGCAGCCGCCGGGAACTCCGGCGCCGTCCGCCACCGCCTCGGGGATCAGGCCCGAGACGATGAACGCCGTCGTCGAGCAGCTCCTCGAGACCTATGGGCGGATCTGGTCCGCACGCGCCTACATCGGGGTCCATCAGGTGGCGGAGCGCTGGCGGCCCGAGGACGGCGACGAGAAGGCGTTCAGCGACTTCTGCGTGGCCAATTTCGAGACCGATCCGAACGCCCTCGCCGCGATCTTCCAGCGGCTGCAGTCGGCGCTCGAGCAGATCGACGGCCACGTCCACGAGATCCGCCGCGAGGTGACGACGCCGCTCGACCTCGACACCGGTCCGCTCACGGCGCTCGACCGCCTCTTCGGCGACTTCGACCTGGCGCCGCGGGTCGACGACGACCTCTATCGCTCGAAGGTCGCCTTCGTCGCGCTCCTCAACTTCACCGTCGACGACCTGAAGACGCGGCTCGCGCAGGGGTCCCACTGGCTGCGCGAGCAGTGGGCGCGCTCGGTGATGATGGACCGCTTCGCGGCGCGCGTCCCCGCCCCCGTCGCCCAGGAGGTCGGCCGCGCCTTCACCGCCGCCGAGACCTACATCTCGGGCTACAACATCCGCCTCGATCGGCTGGTCGACGGCGCCGGCAAGCGGCCCTTCCCGGAGGGCCTCCGGCTGATCAGCCACTGGGGGCTGCGCGACGAGATCGGCGCCCGCTACGCCGATCCCGACGGGCTCGCCAAGCAGCGCCTGATCGCCAAGGTGATGGAGCGCATCGTGCGCCAGGAGATCCCCCAGGCGGTGATCGACAACCCGGACGTCACCTGGAACCCGGAGACCAACCGGGTCGAGCCGGCGAGCCCGGCGGCCGCCGGCAGCGCCGCCAACGCCACGGACGCAGCCGCCCTCGGCGATCGCGAGCCCGACACCCGCTACGCCCATCTCCTCGACATCTTCCACGCCGTGGTGAAGGAGGACGCCTACAGCCCGCAGGCGCCGACCTACATCGCGCGCCGCTTCGAGCGCGACCGCCAGATCCCCGAGGCGGAGGTCGAGGCTCTGCTCACGGCCGTCCTCGAGTCGCCCGAGGTCAAGGACACCGCTCGCCTCATCGCCAAACGGCTGGGCAGGCCCCTCGAGCCGTTCGACATCTGGTACTCGGGCTTCCGGCCGCGCGGCAGCCACGGCGACGCCGAGCTCGACGCCATCGTGCGCAAGAAGTTCCCCACCGTCGCCGCCTTCCAGGCCGCCCTCCCCGACACCCTCGGGCGCCTCGGCTTCTCCCCCGCCAAGGCGCGCTACCTGGCCGACCGCATCGTCGTCGACCCGGCGCGCGGCGTCGGCCACGCCATGGGCGCGGTGCGCCGCGAGGACAAGGCGCACCTGCGCACCCGCATACCGAAGGGCGGCATGGACTACAAGGGCTACAACGTCGCCATCCACGAGCTGGGGCACAACGTCGAGCAGGTCTTCTCGCTCGACGAGATCGACTTCTGGTGGCTCGCCGGGGTGCCCGACAACGCCTTCACCGAGGCCCTCGCCTTCCTCTTCCAGAACCGCGACCTCGAGGTCCTCGGCCTGGCGCCGCCGTCGGCCGAGGAGCGCCGCAGCCAGGCCCTGGCGACGCTGTGGAACGCCTACGAGATCGCCGGCGTGTCGCTCGTCGACATGCGGGTGTGGCACTGGATGTACGAGCACCCGCAGGCGACGCCGGCCGAGCTCCGGCAGGCGACGCTCGCCGTCGCGCGCGAGGTCTGGAACCGCTACTACGCGCCGCTGTGGAACGTCCGCGACTCCGACATCCTCGCCATCTACTCGCACATGATCAACTACGGGCTCTACCTGCCGGACTACCCGCTCGGCCACCTGATCGCCTTCCAGGTGGGGGAGAAGGTCAAGGGCGAGCGCTTCGGGACGGAGTTCGAGCGCGTGGCGCGCCAGGGCAGGATCACCCCCGACGCCTGGATGCGCGGCGCGGTCGGCGGCCCGCTCTCCGCCCAGCCGCTCCTCGCCGCGGCGCGGGAGGCGCTGGCGAAGGAGAAGTGAGCGCCCCCAAGACTGAGACTAGTGCGTGTGGATGCTGCCGGGCTCGCGCACGCGGTAGAGGATCACCTGCACGGGCTCGATCGTCACCAGGCCCTCGTGGATCATGCCGTCGAGCTCGGGCAGGAAGGCGTCGATCTTCTCCTTGCGGTCGACGATCTCGATGACGATCGGCAGGTCCTCCGAGAGGCGGAGGATGCGCGTCGAGTGGACCAGGCTGTGGGCGCCGAAGCCCTCGAAGCCGCGGAAGACCGTCGCTCCGGCGAGCCCCATCTCGCGCGCCCGCTGCACCACCGCCTCGTAGAGGGGCATCCCCTCCCAGCGGTCGGAATCGCCGATGAAGATCCGCACCAGCACGCCGTCGCCTTCGAGCTTCATGTCCTCCCTCCTTGTGAGACCAGGCGCCTACACCAGCCGTGACACGAGGTCGCCCGCCCAGACGCCGGCGAGGCAGAGAGTGAGGCTCCCCAGGGCGTTGGCGGCGGCCGGCAGGAAGCTGCCCTCCTGAGCCAGGCGGAGCGTCTCGAGGGCGAACGAGGAGAAGGTGGTGTAGCCGCCGAGCACGCCGACGAGCACCAGCGCCCGCGCCTCCGGCTGCACCACGAAGCGCTCCTGGAAGAGGCCGGCGAGAATCCCCATGACGAAACAGCCGGTGACGTTGACGACGAAGGTGCCCCAGGGGAGCGCCGGCCCCCAGCTGCCGAGCGCCGCGAGCGGCCGCGCCCGCTGCACCCAGCCCGAGACGACGTAGCGCGCCACCGAGCCGCAGGCTCCTCCGAAGGCGATCGCACCCAGCGTCGCAAGTCGGCCGGACAACGGGCGGGTTCCTTGGGCGAGCTCGGCCGGCGCGGATCGACGAAGGCCGTCGGCGGTCGGGCCTAGCCGGGGATGATCGGAAGGAGGGCGCGCGGCCGCGCCGACGGCAGATCGAGCGGCACGCAGATCTGGTGGCGCAGGATCTCGCGCTGGCGATGCACCAGCTCCTCGAGCGTCATCTCCGAGAGCACCCGCTCGATCGCCCGCTTCACCTCGAGGAACACCTCGCGGATGGCGCAGTGCTCGGTGCCGAGGTCGATGGTGCAGGGGAGCGCGAGGATCTGATCGATCGTCGTCGTCTGGCCTTCGAGGGTGATCAGGATGTGCTGCAGCGAGATCTCGCGCGCCGGCCGGCCCAGCGCGTGACCGCCCTGCGGGCCGCGGTTCGACTGGATCAGCCGGTCCTTCGACAGCAGGGCGAGGATCTGGCGGAGATAGGGCTCCGGGATGCCCTGATGGACGGCGATCTCGTGGCTCGTCACCGGCCCGTTGTCGCCGTTCATGGCGATGTAGAGCATCGCCCGGATGCCATATTCGCCCTTGGTGGAAATCTTCATCGGTTCTTCTTTGGTGTAAAACAAAGTATAACACGCGCGCCTTCGCTAGCGCGGTCCGGCGGCCTCGCCGGTCGCCGGCGCGGGCGCCGTCGGCGCGTCGATCAGATGGGGCAGCTCGGCGAGGCCGGCGAGGCCGGCGCTCTTGCCGCGGCGGTCGAGATGGACGCCGCGCATGCCGGCGGCGATCGCCCCCTCGACGTCCTCCAGGCGATGGTCGCCGACGTGGAGCGCCGCCTCGGGCTCGACCGCCAGCAGCTCGAGGGCGCGGCGGAAGATGCGGCGGTCGGGCTTCTCGACCCCCACCTGCGAAGAGCAGACGATCGCCTCGAAGCTCGACGCCAGGCCGAGCCGCGCGAGGAGCTGCGGCAGCCGCTCGTCCCAGTTGCTCACGATGCCCAGGCGCAGGCCCTTGGCGCGCAGGGCGGCGAGCGTCGCCGGCACGTCCGGATAGATCTCCCACGCCTCGGCGCTGCCGAAGCGATGGTAGAGCTCGGCGGCGGCGAAACGGCTGGGCGGCGGCGCGCCGAGGTGCTCGGCCAGGCGGAGCAGGAAGCGATGCCACCAGCCGCGGGCGCCGCCGGGATGCGAGGTGAAGCGGTCGTGGCCGGGATCGGCCAGGCAGGCGAACTCGCTCCATACCGCGCGCACCAGCTCGCCGGCCTCGTCCGCCCCGACCTGCGTGCCGTGGCGCGCCAGGACCGCGGCGTAGATGGCGCCGAGCCGCGGGCTGTGGATCAGCGTGTGGGTGACGTCGAAGGTGACGGCGGCGATCATGGCGCGAGGCGCCGGGGATGGTGCGGCGCCTTTCTCAGGATACTCCAACCGCCGCTCCAGCCGGGGCGCTGCAGCCTATCGTGGGCCTGCGTGATAGCTTCCTGGGCGTGCGCTCCGCCGTCCCGGCCGCCGCCCTCTCCCTGCTCCTCGCCTCGTGCTGGCTCGCCGGCCTCTTCGCCGGCCGGCTCGCCGGCGGCGCCCTCCATCTGCTGCTCGCCGCGGCCGTCGCCCTCTTCCCCTGGAAGGCGCTCCGCGCCTAGGTCCTCAATGTTTCCACGCCGTGCTCGAGCACCCCGAGGCCGGGGATCTCGACCTCCACGCGGTCGCCGTCCAGGAGCGGCCCGACGCCCGGCGGGCTGCCGGTGAGCACCGTGTCGCCGGGCTCGAGCGTCATCATCCGCGAGGCATAGAGCAGGAGGTCGACGATCCCCCACGCCATGTCGCGGCTGCGGCCGTGCTGGCGCTCCCGGCCGTTGACCCGCGTCACCACCTCGAGGCTCTCGAGGTCGGCGCCAACCCATATGGCGGGGCCCAGCGGGCAGAAGGTGTCGAAGCCCTTCGAGCGGGCGAAGGTCGAGTCGCTCTTCTGGAGGTCGCGGGCGGTGACGTCGTCGACGCAGGTGACGCCGAGGACGGCGGCCCGCGCCTCGTCGGGGGTGGCGCCGCGGGTGAGCCGGCGGCGGAGGACGACGGCGATCTCCCCCTCGTGCTCGACCCGCCGGCTCTCGGGCGGCAACACCACGATCCCCCGCGGACCGATCAGCGAGGAGATGGCTTTCAAGAAGATGACCGGCTCCGCCGGCAGGTCGTTGCCCAGCTCGCGGGCGTGCTCCAGGTAGTTGCGGCCGATGCCGACGATCTTCCCCGGCACCACCGGCGCGAGACGGGCGGCGGAGCCGGAATCGATCCTGCGGCCGAGCTCCCAGGCCTCGGGAGCGGTGGTGAAGGGGTCGGAATGGAGGACGCGGAGGCCGCCGGCCGCGGCGGCGCGGGCGTCCTCGGCGGCGGCGTAGAAGCCCTCGGGGCCGATCCG
>DATBQN010000398.1:0-3398 GCA_036560825.1 Thermoanaerobaculia bacterium | reverse complement strand
CGTTCCAAGGACCGCCCGCGGCGGTCCCGCCGGCCGGCGGGTGGCTGCATCCCAGCGCGCATCCAAGCGCCGACGCCAGGGCGGCGAGAGACAGGATGGCTCGCGGAAGGAGAATGGTTCGACGCGCCACGGAGGGTTCCTTGTCGAGCCCGACGGGAGCCGCTGCCGCGGATCGCGGCCCCGCTCCTGGGGGAAACGTGGTAAAGCGGCCTCTGCCCGGAGGATAGCGGAAAAGCGAGGCGCACGGGAAGCCTCGCGGGAAGCCTTGCCGAACCCCGGCGCCGCCTCTGCTACCATCTGGGAGCCCACATCCCGAGGAGAGAGCGATGACCAACGGCTACGAAGAGGCGAAAGCTCAGCGCAACCTGCTCGAGCGCATCACGGCCAAGATCCCGGGCTTCCGCGGCTTCCAGGACCGCGAGCTGCGGCGCGACGTCGACAAGCTCGAGCGCGAGCACCTGGCCTCCGAGGTCGGCCGCCTCAAGGGGGTCCTGCGCGCCCGCGCCGCCGCCTACACCGACGCCGGCCGCATCGGGTCGCTGCAGGCCTTCGACCGCCTCGACCGCCAGATGGACGGCCTCTCGCAGGCGATCCGCTTCAGCGACTACGGGGCGAGCGGCCTCTTCGACGCGGTGAAGATCGGCGAGCCCGAGCTCAGCCGGCTCTACGAGTTCGACCTCTCGGTGCTGCAGGACCTGTCGGAGCTCGAGAGCGCCATCGCCGCCGTCCCACCGCCCGGCGCCGACGACCCCGCGCCCGCCCTCGACAAGGCGCTCGCGCAGGTCGGCGGCCTCGCCGACAAGTGGCGGAGCCGCGAGCAGGTGATGGGGAGCGTCGTCAAGACCGGCCACTAGCGCCCAGAGCCACCAACCCGGAACAAGGAGAACGAACGATGGACGTCATCCAGTACCACGACCCGGCCGGGCAGACGATGGTGGCGCGCTGGCCGCCCGACGGCTCGGCGGCGATCCGCCTGGGGAGCCAGCTCATCGTCGAGGAGAGCCAGCAGGCGGTCTTCCTCCGCGACGGCAAGGCCCTCGACACCTTCGGTCCCGGCCGCCACACCCTGGCGACCCAGAACGTCCCCCTGATCGCCAGCCTCTTCGGCATCCCCTTCGGCGGCACCTCGCCCTTCCAGGCGGCGGTGATCTTCGTCTCCACCAAGACCTTCCTCGACCTCAAGTGGGGCACCAAGGAGCCGGTGATCTACCGCGACCGCGAGCTCGCCATGGTGCGGCTGCGCGCCTTCGGCAAGTTCGCCGTGCGGGTGGTCAACTCGCAGCTCTTCGTCAACACCGTCGCCGGCACCATGAGCAGCTACACCACCGAGAGCGTCGCCTCCTACTTCCGCGACGTCATCGTCGCCCGGCTGACCGACCTCCTGGGCGAGAACCTGCAGACGATCTTCGACCTGCCCAAGGTCTACGACGAGCTCGCGATGGGCCTGAAGTCGCGCGTCCACGACGACTTCGCGAAGTACGGCATCGAGCTCGTCGACCTCTTCCTGGGCGCCATCACCCCGCCGGACGAGGTGCAGGCGATGATCGACGAGCGCACCGGCATGGCGGCGATCGGCGACATGAACGCCTATCTCAAGTTCAAGACCGCGCGCGCCGTGGGCGACGCCGCCCAGCAGGGCGGCAACGCCGGCGTCCTCAACGCCGGTCTCGGCGTCGGCGTCGGCGCCGGCCTCGGCATGATGCTGCCGGGGATGATGGCGGCGCAGACGGCCTCGCAGAGCCCAGCCGGCGCGCCGCCCGCCGCGCCGAGCCCCGCACCCGCGGCACCCGCGGCACCTGCGGCCGGCGCGGCCGGAGCGGCAGCCGGCGGCGAGGCAGCGGGCGCAGGCGCCACACCGGCGTTCTGCAGCCAGTGCGGCACCAAGCTGTCGGCCGGCGCGCACTTCTGCCCGAGCTGCGGCGCCAAGGTCGGCTGACGGTCCAGCCCGGAGGCATCGATCTGAGCGGCCACGAGGTCGGGGAGATCCTGGACGGCAAGTACGAGATCGTCCGCCGCCTGGGGAGCGGGGGGATGGGCGAGGTCCACCTCGGCCGCCACCTCCATCTGCAGGAGCTGCGGGTGATCAAGATCCTCCGCCAGGACCTCGCCGCCGACCCCTCGGCGCAGGCGCGGTTCCTGCGCGAGGCCCGCCTCGCCACCCAGATCAAGCACCCCAACGTCGCCATCCTCTACGACTTCTCCCGCCTGCCCGACGGCAGCTTCTACATGGTCTGGGAGCACATCGAGGGGCAGGACGTGGGCGAGCTCGTGCGCGAGCGCGGGCCCTTCGCGCCGGCGCTCGCCATCCAGCTCGGCATCCAGGCGCTGCGCGGCCTCGAGGCCATCCACGCGACCGGCGTCATCCATCGCGACGTCTCCCCCGACAACCTGATGATCACCGTCGACCGGCGCGGCCAGTCGCGGATGAAGATCATCGACCTCGGCCTCGCCAAGAACCTGGAGGTCGGCGCCGCGCCCAATTTCGAGATCACCCAGGTCGGCATGTTCATGGGCAAGCTCCAGTACTGCTCGCCGGAGCAGGCGGGGACGGTCTCCGGCGAGATCCTCGACCGGCGCAGCGACATCTACTCCTTCGGCCTCGTGCTCTACGAGATGCTCGTCGGCATGCCGCCGTTCGACTCCGAGACCCAGCACGGGTTCATCTTCAAGCGCCTCTCCGAGGATCCGCTGCCGCTGGTCGGCCGCAACCCCCGCGTCGAGATCCCGGTCGAGCTCGACCGCGTCGTCCGCCGCGCCCTCGAGCGCGACCGCGAGCGCCGCTACCCCGACGCGCTCACCTTCATCGAGGCGCTCGAGAAGGTGGGCAAGGCTCTCCACGCCGTCGGCACGCAGGAGGTCCCCATCCAGGGGACGGATGCCCCGGCGCCGCGCCCCGCTCCGTCGCCCGCCCCGCCCCGCCAGCGGAGCTCGAGCGAGCTCTCGCGCGCCGAGCGGCTGGACCTCCTCGCCCAGATCGACCGCGCGGCCAAGCGCCATCAGGAGGGCTCGCAGGTCCTCTCCCGCGCCGAGGCCGCGCTCGCCGCCGGCCGGGTCGGCGAGGCGCGCGACCTCGCCCAGCAGCTCGAGGCCGCCAACCCGCGCGCCCAGGGGCTCGAGGCGCTGAAGAGGAAGCTCGCCGAGATCGCCGCCGCCGAGGACCGCCGCCGGCGCGCCGCCGAGACCGAGACGGTGCTCGCGGGCTACCTCAAGAAACGGCAGCTCCCGCTCGCCCGCCTCGCGCTCGAGACGCTCCTGGAGCTCGATCCCGAGCATCCGAAGCGCGCCGACCTCGAGGCCGCGCTCGCCGCCATGGCGCGCGAGAAGGAGGGCGAGAAGGGGGTCGAGCGCACCCTCGCCGCCGGGCGCAAGGCGCTCGCCGAGCGCGACGTCCGCGCCGC
>DATBQN010000397.1:0-3015 GCA_036560825.1 Thermoanaerobaculia bacterium | reverse complement strand
TCGCGCACCGGGATCTCCTCCTCGTCGAGCGCGATGCCGAGGCCGCAGTCGCGCGCCAGCTCGTTCAACGCCGTCGCCACCCCGCCGCGCGTCGGGTCGCGCATCCAGCGCACGCCCGCCGCCGCCGCGTCGAGGAGGGCGGCGACCAGCGGGTAGACCGAGCGGGTGTCGGAGCGGAGGTCGGCCTCGAGGTCGATGTCGCCGCGGGCGAGGAGGATGGTGATGCCGTGGTCGCCGATCGGCCCGGAGAGGAGGACGCGGTCGCCCGGCTCGACCGCGCGCGCCGAGCAGCGGGCGCGCGGATCGAGGCGCCCGATCCCCGCCGTGGTGATGTACATGCCGTCGGCCTTGCCGCGCTCGACGACCTTGGTGTCGCCGCCGACGATGGCGACGCCCGCCCGCTCGGCGGCGCCGGCGAGCGCCCGCGCCTCGGCCTCGAGGGCGGCGCCGGAGAGCCCTTCCTCGAGCACCAGGGTGACGAGGAGGGCGAGCGGCTTCGCCGCCGAGACGGCGAGGTCGTTGACCGTGCCGTGGACGGCGAGCTCGCCGATCGAGCCGCCCGGGAAGCGGAGCGGGCGGACCACGAAGCTGTCGGCGGTGAAGGCGAGGCGGGCGCCGTCCACCTCGAGATGGGCGGCGTCGGCGAGCGGCTCGCGCGCTCCCTTCCCGGCGCCGAAGAAGAGCGGCGCGAAGAGCCCCTCGACCAGCCGGCGGCTCGCCTTCCCCCCGGCGCCGTGCGCCATCTCGATCTGCGGGTCGCGGAAGCGCACCTGGGGCTCGGCGCGCGGCTCGTCGGCGGTCGTCATGACCGGGTCTTCATGACCGGGTCGTGAGCGGGTCGTCATGAGCGCTTCACGAGGCGACGTTCGCCGGGCGCGCGGCGTCCACCGCGGCGGCCTCCTCGGCGAAGCTCTCGGCGGGGGCGGTCATGCGGTGCACGTAGTTGAAGTACGCGGCGCACGCCCCCTCGGAGGAGACCATGAGCGCGCCCACCGGCGTCTCGGGCGTGCACTCGCGGCCGAAGAGCTTGCACTGGTGGGGCTTCAAGACGCCCTTCAGCACCTCGCCGCACTGCGCCGCCTTGGGATCGGTGACGCGGATGCCGGGCACCGTGAAGCGGCGCTCGGAGTCCCATTCGGCAAACTCGTCGCGCAGCTTGAGCGCCGACTGCGAGATGAAGCCGAGGCCGCGCCACTCGAAATAGGGGCGCAGCTCGAAGACCTCCTCGAGGGCGCGGAGGGCGGCCAGGTTGCCCTCCCAGGGGACCACCCGCGCGTACTGGTTCTCGACCTCGGCGCGGCCCTCCCCGAGCTGGCGCAGGATCATCACCAGCGACTGCAGGATGTCGAGCGGCTCGAAGCCGGAGACGACGATCGGCTTGCCGAAGTCGCGGCAGATGAACTCGTAGGGGCGGCAGCCGATCACCGTCGAGCAGTGGCCGGGGCCGATGAAGGCGTCGAGCCGCATGTCCGGCGAGTCGAGGATGGCGCGGATGGCGGGGATGATCATCACGTGGTTGCAGAAGACCGAGAAGTTCCCGACCCCCTGCCGCCGCGCGGCGAGGAGCGTCAGCGCCGTCGACGGCGCCGTGGTCTCGAAGCCGATGGCGAAGAAGACGACGTGCTTGGCGGGGTTCGCCTGGGCGAGCTTCAGGGCGTCGAGCGGCGAGTAGACCATGCGGATCTCGACGCCGCGCGCCTTGTGCTCGAGCGGGCTGCCGTGGGTGCCGGGCACCCGCATCACGTCGCCGAAGGCGGCGAAGATCACCCCCGGCTCGGCGGCGAGCGCCAGGCCGTCGTCGGTGCGGCCCATGGGCAGCACGCAGACCGGGCAGCCGGGGCCGTGGATGAGCTCGACGTTCGCCGGCAGCAGCCCCTCGAGGCCGAAGCGGTAGATGGCGTGGGTGTGGCCGCCGCACACCTCCATGATCCGGTAGTGGCGGTCGGGGCTCGCCAGCCGGCGGATCTCGTCGGCCGCCTGGCGGATGAGCCGGGGATCGCGGAACTCGTCGACGTACCTCATGGCTCGAGCGTCTCCTTTCCGGCCGCCCTACGAAGGCTCCGCGCCGCCCTCGCCGAAGCCATAGCCCTCGATCTCCTCCATCGCCTGCAGGTCCTCGCCGAGCATCGCGAGCATGCTCATCTGCTCCTCGGCGGCCGCCTGGCTGATCTTGCTCATCGCGAAGCCGACGTGGATGAGCACCCAGTCTCCCGGCCCGATCCCGTCCTCGAGGAGCAGGTCGACGTTCACCTGGCGGCGGACTCCCGACACCTCGACGAGAGCGAGCTGCGGCATGTCGGCGACGAGCTCGACGATCCGTCCGGGGATGGCTAGGCACATGCGGGGGCCTCCTGGTCTTCCTTCACTTCCATGGCGCGTTGTAGAGCACCCAGGCGCCGATCCCGAGCGTCGAGACGCCGATCACCGCCTCGAGGCCGTTATACCACCCGGCGAGGAAGCGCGGCCCGTGGAGCGGCAGGGCGATCACCGCCGAGAGCGCCGC
Organism: Thermoanaerobaculia bacterium; assembly: GCA_036560825.1. GTDB lineage: Bacteria > Acidobacteriota > Thermoanaerobaculia > Multivoradales > UBA5704 > DATBQN01. Next base: position 512 of record DATBQN010000397.1, on the reverse strand, counting down.
CATGCCGAGGATCGAGCCGGCGCCGAAGACCGCGATGTAGGCGAGCCCGAGCCAGACGGAGGAGAGCGTCGAGAGGGTGAGCAGGAGGAGCGCCGCCGAGCCGGCGAGCCCGTGCACCAGCCCGACCAGCAGGGCGCGGCCATGGAGCCCGTGCTGGTGAGGATGGCTGTCGGCCTGCGCATGGAGATCGCCGGCCGCTTCTCCGGCCGCTTCTCCAGCATGGCTGTGGGCGTGGAGGTGCACCGTGCCGTCGTCGTGCCGGTGGACGTGGATGTGGATGCGGCGGCGGCGCCAGCGCCACAGCACGTCGGCGCCCAGGTAGAGGAGCATGAGGCCGACCGCCCCCTCGAGGAGCCCGGCCAGGCGCGGCGGGATGGTGGCGCGGAGCAGCAGGCAGAGGCCGCCGACGACGAGGAGAGTGAGGGTATGGCCGAAGCCCCAGGCGACGCCCTGCGCCACCGTCGAGCGCAGGCTGCGGCTCCGCGTCGCCAGGGTGGCGACCGCCGCCAGGT
>DATBQN010000396.1:0-8305 GCA_036560825.1 Thermoanaerobaculia bacterium | reverse complement strand
GGACGACGACCCCGGAGGTGGCGGCGTGGAGCGAGGCGCAGAACGCCTACACCCGCTCGGTGCTCGACCACCTGCCGGGCCGCCGGGAGCTCGAGGCGAAGCTCCGGCCGCTCATGCAGGTCGGCTCGGTGGGCGCGCCGGCGATGCGCGGCAACCGCTACTTCTACTCCAAGCGCGAGGGCGACCAGGATCAGCCGATCCTCTACGTCCGCGAGGGCTACAAGGGGGCGCCCCGGGTGCTCCTCGACCCCGCCAAGCTCGACCCCTCGGGGCTCACCACGATCTCCGAGATCGCCCCTTCGCTCGACGGCAGGCTGCTCGCCTACGCGACCTTCCGCGCCGGCGACGAGCGCTCGACGCTCCGCCTCCTCGACGTGGCGAGCGGCCGGCCGCTGCCGCTCGAGATCGGCAACAAGGCCGAGGACGTCTCCTGGCTCCCCGACGCTTCCGGCCTCTTCTACCGCAACCTCGCCGACGTCGAGAACCCCTACTCGGGGCAGGTGCGCTTCCACCGCATGGGGACCGACCCCAAGAGCGATCCGCTGGTGATGCGGCAGTACACCAAGGAGGAGGACGCCAAGCTCGCCATCACCGACGGCCCCTCGGGCGAGGTGAGCCGCGACGGCCGCTGGCTCGTCCTCATCTACGCCTCCAGCAGCACGACCAACGACCTCTGGGTCGCCGACGCCCAGCGCTTCGTGAAGACCGGCGAGCTCGTCAAGGTGCCGATCTCGGTGGGCGACGACGCGGTGAGCTTCGGGGAGGTGGTGGGCGACACGCTCTATCTCGCGACGACGATCGGCGCCCCCCACCGCCGGCTCTTCGCCGTCGACCTGCACCACCCCGAGCGCGCCCGCTGGAAGCTCCTCGTCCCCGAGCGGCAGGACGTTACGATCGAGGACGTCGAGGCCGGGAAGGGCGTGCTCGCCCTCGGCGTCTCCGCCGCGGCGCACGACCGCATCGAGGTCTACGGCCCGGACGGCAGCTCCAAGGGCGAGCTTCCGCTCCCCGGCATCGGCAGCGCCGGGATCGTCGCCGCGCCCGACCGCACCGAGGCCTACCTGAGCTTCGCGAGCTTCAACTACCCGACGTCGATCTACCGCGTCGACCTCGCCAAGCCGGGCGCGCCGCTCGAGCTCTGGGAGCGCCCGGCGGTGCCGGTCGACCCCTCGAGCGCCGTCGTCGAGCAGGTCTGGTACCCGTCGAAGGACGGCACCCGAGTCAGCCTCTTCATCGTCCACCGGAAGGGCTTGAAGCTCGACGGCCGGAACCCCACGCTCCTCTCCGGCTACGGCGGCTTCGACATCAGCGAGAAGCCGGCTTTCTCGGCGTCGCTCTTCCAATGGCTCGACGCCGGCGGCGTCTACGCCCTCGCCAACCTGCGCGGCGGCGGCGAGTACGGCGAGGCCTGGCACCGCGCCGGGATGCTCGACAAGAAGCAGAACGTCTTCGACGACTTCATCGCCGCGGCCGAGTACCTGGTGAAGGCGGGCTACACGAGCCCGCGGCGGCTGGCGATCGCGGGCGGCTCGAACGGCGGCCTGCTGACCGGCGCGGCGCTCGTCCAGCGCCCGGACCTCTTCGCGGCGGTGATCTCGGCGGTGCCCCTCCTCGACATGCTCCGCTACCAGAACTTCCTCATGGGGAAGTACTGGATCTCCGAGTACGGCTCGGCCGAGGACGGCGGCCAGATGCCGTTCCTCTATGCCTACTCGCCCTACCAGCACGTCAAGCCGGGGACGAGGTACCCCGCCGTCTTCCTCACCGCGGCGGAGAACGACGCCCGCGTCCATCCCTCTCACGCCCGCAAGATGACGGCCGCCCTGCGCGCCGCGGACGCCTCGGACCAGAGCCGGAAGCCGATCCTCCTCTGGATCGAGCGCGACGCCGGCCACGGGCCGGGCAAGCCGCTCGCCCTCCGCGTGCGCGACGCCGCCGACGAGCGCATCTTCCTCATGTGGCAGCTCGGCATGCTGCCGGGGAGCGACGCGCCCGCGAGATGAGCTCGGGCGGAAGCTCGTCGGTACAGGTAGCCGAAGGGCTACACGCGGGAGCGAATCGGCGCTCGGGATGTCCAAGCGGCTTCGCGCCGGGGCTGCTCTAGGGCTTCAGCAACAGGAGATCGTCCGCCGGCAAGGGGCACCGCCAAAGCAGTCTGCCGAGGTGTTGCAGTCCGGGATGTTGGAGCAGCCGCAGGGACAGAAGCCATGGAATCGGTTGCCCAAGGACTCGCCGCCGACGGCTAGCCACTCGGGGAGTGTGAGGGCGCCGGCGGCAGGCTGCGCCGCCACGGCGAAGGGATTCGCGACGTCCAGGCTGCACGACGGGCTAGCCGGAGCGGCCACGGCGGCAGCTCGGGCCGGCTGGGCCTGGGGCGCCGGGGCAGCGACAGCCGGAAGGGCCGCCAGCCAGGCGGTAGCGATCGCGGCAAAGAGGACGGTTCTGAAGAGGGGCTTGGACATGGCATTCTCCTTAGCGTAGAAGGGGTGGTTCGCAAGGCCACCGGAGCCGGGCGCCCTAGGGCCTCACCTCTAGAATGTGCTTCCTGATCGTCGAGGGCGGGAAGGAACCCGCGGCAGAAAGACCGGTGGATGCTTGATACGCTTCCGAACCGGACATCGCACTGGAGGACAGACATGAAGCCCATCGCCCTGCAAATCGCCCTCTCCCTGGCCACAGCATCGGCCGCGGCCGCCGTCACCGTGCCGCCGCCGCCGCCGACCAAGGCCGCGCCGGTCAAGGAGGTGGTCGACGGCGTGCCCATCGTGGACGACTACCGCTGGCTCGAGGGGAACGACGAGAACCCGCGGGCGATGGGGGCGATGACGCCGGAGGTGGCGGCGTGGACCGAGGCGCAGAACGCCTACACGCGCTCGATCCTCGACCGCCTGCCGGGACGGAAGGAGCTGGAGGCGAAGCTCCGGCCGCTCATGCAGGTGGGGTCCGTGTCGCTGCCCTACATGCGCGGCGACCGCTACTTCTACTCGAAGCGCGAGGGCGACCAGAACCAGGCGTCGATCTACGTCCGCGAGGGCTACAAGGGGACGCCGCGCCTGCTCCTCGATCCGGCGGCGATCGATCCCTCGGGCCTGACGACGATCTCCTGGACCGACCCCTCCCGCGACGGCAGGCTCCTCGCCTACGGCACCTTCCGCGCCGGCGACGAGCGCGCGACCCTGCACGTCCTCGAGGTGGACGGCGGCCGCACGCTGCCGCTCACCATCGGCGGCAAGGTGAGCTCCTTCGACTGGCTGCCGGACGCCTCCGGGTTCTTCTACCGCAACCTCTCGGACGTCGAGAACCCCTATTCGGGGCAGGTCCGGTTCCACCGCATGGGGACGGAGGTGTCCCAGGACCTCCTGGTGATCCGCCAGCTCACCCCGGCGGAGGACGCCAGGCTCGCCCACACCTTCGGCCCCTTCGCCGGGCTCTCCAAGGACGGCCGCTGGCTCTTCCTCTCCTACTCGACGGGCACCAACACGAACGACGCCTGGATCGCCGATGCGCGAAAATTCATCGCCACCGGCAAGCTCGTCAAGGTGCCCATCTCGGTCGGCGAGGACGGGCAGTCGACCGGCACCTTCGCCGGCGACACGCTCTACCTCCACACCACCGTCGGCGCCCCCAACGGCCGCGTCTTCGCGGTCGACCCGCAGCATCCCGAGCGCGCCGGCTGGAAGCTCCTGGTGCCGGAGCGCAAGGACGTCGTCATCCAGTCGATCACCGCGGGGCGCGACGTGCTCGCCGTCCACGAGATCGTGGCCGCCCACGACCGCTACGAGCTCTACGGCCCGGACGGCCGGTCGCTCGGCGAGCTCAAGCTCCCCGGCCTCGGCACCGCCGGCCTCTCGACGGACGAGGACCGCGCCGAGGCCTTTCTCCAGTTCACCAGCTTCAACTACCCGAGCACGATCTTCCGCGTCGATCTCGCCCATCCGGAAGCCTCGCCCGAGCTCTGGGAGAGGCCGCAGGTGCCGGTCGACCCGTCGACCGTCGAGGTCGAGCAGGTCTGGTACCCGTCGAAGGACGGCACGCGGGTGAGCATGTTCATCGCCCACAAGAAGGGCCTGGCGCACGACGGCCGGAACCCCACCCTCCTCACCGGCTATGGCGGCTTCGACATCAGCGAGAAGCCGACTTTCAGCCCCACCCTCTTCCAGTGGTTCGACGCCGGCGGCGTCTTCGCCCTCCCCAACCTGCGCGGCGGCGGCGAGTACGGCGAGGCCTGGCACCGGGCGGGGATGCTGGCCAAGAAGCAGAACGTCTTCGACGACTTCATCGCCGCGGCCGAGTACCTGATCCAGGCCGGCTACACGAGCCCGGCGAAGCTCGCCATCGAGGGCGGCTCGAACGGCGGCCTGCTGACCGGCGCCGCGCTCACCCAGCGGCCCGACCTCTTCGCCGCGGTCATCTGCGCCGTGCCGCTCCTCGACATGGTGCGCTACCAGAACTTCCTCATGGCGCGCTACTGGGTGCCCGAGTACGGCTCCTCCGAGGACAAGGACCAGATGCCGTTCCTCTACGCCTACTCGCCCTACCACCACGTGAAGCCGGGGACGAAGTACCCGGCGGTGCTCCTCACGGCGGCGGAGAATGACGCCCGCGTCCACCCCTCCCACGCGCGCAAGATGACCGCCCTCCTGCGCGCCGCGGACGGCTCGGACCAGAGCCGCAAGCCGATCCTCCTCTGGGTCGAGCGCGACGCCGGCCACGGCTCGGGCAAGCCGCTCTCGCTGCGCATCCGCGACCAGGCGGACCAGCGGATCTTCCTCCTGTGGCAGCTCGGCATGCTCCCCGGGGAGACGCAGACGGCGCGATGACGCGGCCCTGGCGGCTGGTCGCGGGCGCCGACTCCCCCGAGGGGAGGCTCGAGCTCCGCCAGCGCGGCGAGCGCGAGTTCGTCATCACGGTGGGCGGCCGGGTGCTGATGAACGGCGCCGCCAGCCGCTCGGAGGAGGCCCTCGCCCGCGCCGCCTGCGCCGGCCTCGCCGGGCCGGCGGGCCACCGGCCCCACGTCCTCCTCGGCGGCCTGGGGATGGGCCTCACCCTCCGCGCCGCCCTGGACGTCCTGCCCCCCAGCGCGCGGGTGACGGTCGCCGAGATCGACCCCGCGATCGTCGCCTGGTGCCGCGGCCCGCTCGCTCCCGTGCACGGCGGCGCCCTGGCGGATCGCCGGGTGCGGGTCGAGATCGCCGACGTGGCGGACGTCATCGCCCGCGCCGGCGGCCCCGACGCCAGATTCGATGCGCGGTTTGACGCCCGATTCGATGCGATCGTCCTCGACCTCTACGAGGGACCGCGCGGCAGATCCCAGGCGATGGACCCGCTCTACGGGACCGCGGCCCTCGAGCGGACGCGCCGGGCGCTCGGTCCGGGCGGGGTCTTCGCGGTGTGGTCCGAGGAGCCCGACGCCGCCTTCGAGCGCCGCCTCGCCGCCGCCGGCTTCCGCGCCGAGCGGCAGCGCCCGGGAGGGGGCGGCCCGCGCCACGCGGTCTACCTGGCGCGCCCGGCGCGGACACTCAGCGGGCCCGGCCGGCGCGCGGGTGGCGCCTCTGGTACGATTCGGTAACACAGTCCCCGGGTCGGGTCGGCCGTAGCGACCGCCACCGAGTCTGGGGCAGGAGGAGCACGGATGGCATCGAACCAGGCCTCGATGGCCCGCCGGGCGCGCGAGCGCGCCAGTCAGCAGCAGCGGGTGGAGAAGCAGGCCCGCCGGCAACAGCGGCGAGAGCAGAAGAAGAATACGGTCGTCGCCAAGGTGGACGACCCGATGAACGACCCCACCATCGATTGGGGCGACGCGGTGCGCGAGATCAAGCTCCCGGCCGTCGAGGAAGAGGGGACCGCGGAGGTCGAGACCGAGGTCTAGCCCGCTTTCTGGAGGCATGAGGTGAGCGCGGCGAGGGGAGCACGTCGTCGGGAGCCGGGGGAGCCGGAGCCATCCGACCCGGACGCCGGGATCTGGCGGGGGCGCTCGGTGGCCCGGCGGTTCGTGTCCCCCGACGGCATGGTCGTGCTGGTGGGACGGACGGCGGAGGACAACGACCTGGTGACCTTCCGTCTGGGCTCGCCGCGCGACGTGTGGATGCACGTCGCCGGCGACTCGGGCTCGCACGTCGTCGTGCGCAACCCGGACGGCCTCCCCCGACTGCCGCGCGAGACCCTCCGCTTCGCCGCCGCCCTCGCCGCCCGCTACTCGAAGGCCCGGCGGGGCGGCCGGGTCGCCGTCCACGTGGCGACCTGCGCCGACGTCAGCAAGCCCCGCGGCCTGCCCCCCGGCAAAGTCGAGCTCGCCCGCTTCACGAGCCTCACCGTCGCCCCGTGGAAGGGCGACGAGGGCGAGGAGAGCGCGGCGGGGTAGGCGATCTAACGACCGCCGGCGCGATGCGCCAGGTCGGCCGGCAGAGGCCGCACGTCGCCCGGCTCGGTCGTCAGGCAGTACGATCCCAGGCTCACCACGGTCGTCAGCACCGTCACCAGCGCCACCAGGGCGAGCAGCGCGGCCGCCAGGAACCGGCGGACGGACGAGTAGCGCCGCGGGGCGCGCGCGAACCCTTGCGGGTCCTCGAGCAGCCCGATCGGGCTGACGCGGGGGATTTCGAGGGGGGTGTCGATCGGGGTCTCCACGAGTCGAGGTACGCATCTCGTAACCGCGGGGATCGCTGCAGGATTTCCGCCGGCGCTTGCGCGGCACGGCGACGCGCTATGCTTGCCCTCACCGAGACCGGCGCGAGGCCCCGTGAAGAAGCGCACGCTCCCCAGGCAGGTGGTCCACATCGGCGAGTACCGGCTGTCGCTCCCCGAGGGGGTGTCGGTGCTCGACTGGGCGCTCGAGCGGATCCACTATCAGAACCCCCGCATCCGCGCCTTCCTGGGGTCGCTCCGCCTCATCCAGGGAACGCTCGAGAGCAACTACTCGATCCTCCACTGCTCGCCCGAGCGCCTGCACGACATCTGGCGCAAGGTGCGGAAGACCTCGCTCCTCATCCGCACCGAGATCGGGCCGCTCCTCGCAGCGCCCTCCCGCATCCCGCGCCTGGAGGAAGCGCGCCAGGGGGCCGAGCTGTCGCTCGGGATGGTCGACCGCCACGTGCTCCGCCCGCTCGACCGCTTCCCCGCGGAGGTGACGCCGCACGAGCTCCCCGAGCTGCGCAAGCTCCTCTGCGTCACCATCGGCCAGCTCCACGCCTTTCTCCAGGACACCTTCGGCGAGTTCATGGCGAGCGATCCGCGGAGCCTCCACGACGCCGACTACTTCCTCTCCAAGCGCTTCCCCCAGGACATCGAGGAGGCCGAGTGGCTGCACGCCTCGGTCGACCGGCTGCAGGACTACCTCGAGCGGTTGGAGCCGGCGCGCACCCGCTACCTGGCGGCCCTCGCCGAGCGCCTCCGCCAGGACCCGGCGGTGCCGCGCGGCCGCCTGTGGGAGGACACCATGGTGCTCCTCGACGTGCTGGTCGCCGGGCTGACGCCGAAGCTCAAGGAGGTGCTCGCTCTGCGCGGCGTGCGCTTCTACGAGATCGAGATCCTCGACCGCTACGCGGCCGAGATCCCCGCCCGCTGCCGCACCCTGGTCGAGCTGCAGCAGGCGGCGATCGCCGCCGTCGACGGCATCGAGTCGGTGGTCGGCGACAGCGACGACGAGCGCGACCAGGGCACCCAGGACCTCTTCCAGTGCCACGCCGTCTTCGGCGCCCGCATCGCCGACCTCCTCGATGAGCTCGACCGCTCCCTCCAGGACCTCATGACCTTCATCCCCATCTGGCTCGACAACATCGAGAAGCGCCGGGCGCTACTACTGCGGAGGAGCGCCGAGGAGGCTGGGCAGAGCGCGTAGGTGGCCGCGCCGAGCGTCCACTCGGTCACGCCGGGATGCGGCGTGGCTTCGACGGGCAGCGGCGCCGCTTCGCCGGCTCGCGTCGTGAACTCACCGCCCACCGGCGTGAGCTCGCCGACTCTCGGCATGGGCTCGTCACCTACCGGCAGGGCCGCGCCGGCCACCGGCGTGACCACGACGCCTCTCGGCATGGCCATGGCGGCTCTCGGCGTGGCTTCGCCGGCTCACGGCGTAGCCTCGCCGCGTCACGGCATGGCCTCGCCGAGCCGATCCCTCATCTCGCCGCCACCCGGCGAGGCCAATTTGACCCGCGTCATGGCCACGCCGGAGGTCGGCGAGGCCATGCTGCAGGTCGGCGAGGCGGCGAAGGGGCGTCTCACGGTCACGCCGGTGGGCGGTGAGCCTGCGACGGAGCCCGGCGAGACCATGCCGGTGCTCGGCGAACACACGCCGGCACTCGGCGAAGCT
>DATBQN010000395.1:0-3533 GCA_036560825.1 Thermoanaerobaculia bacterium | reverse complement strand
GCTGCGCCACCGACCGCCGAGGGCGCGGGGTGGATCGCGCGCTGCGCACCTACCCGTCCTTCTCCCCCCAGGGCGGTCTCGACCGCATCTACTACCATGGGCCGCTCGCCGCCACCCAGGTCCGCGTCTGCCGCCTCCAGGTCTCCCGCGTCGCCAGCGACCACCTGCCGGTGATCGCCGAGTTCGAGGTGCGGGGGTGAGGCCGTGGATGGCGTCCCAGCTCGGGCTTGCGGGCGAGTTCCTTCGGGCCGCCTCGCGGCTGCCAGTCGCTCGTCCTCAGCCGAGCTGTGGCTTCGGACCGTGGTCAGGGCTGCGTCAGGCTGAAGAAGTTGCCGCTCTCGTAGCCGACCTCGAAGCAGACCTCGGTGGCGCTCCGCTCGGTGGCCTCGAGCAGGCGGCGGGCGCGCGCGAGGCGCGCCTGCGCGAGGTAGCGGCCGGGCGTCTCGCCGTACGCCTGCCGGAAGAGACTCAGGAAGTGAAACTTGGAGAAGCAGGCCGCGCGCGCCATCGCCTCGAGGTCGAGCGCCTCCTCGGGATGAGCGTCGAGATCGCACACCTGCCGCAGCCGCTCGAGCACCGAGAGGTCGTAGGCGCCGCGGCGGCGGGTCAGGAGGAGGCCGCCGTAGAAGCGGTCCCACCCCGGCCGGGTCTGCGAGCTTTCGGGCACGTGCGGACGCTACCATGAGCGCCCGTCTCGGCTCGACCGGCGACCTGCTATCGTGACGCCCGGGATTCCCATTCCTGTCGAAGAGAGGAGGTCGCCCCATGTTCGCAGGGCACTTCGCGGTGGCTTTCGGCGGCAAGCGAGCGGCTCCGGCGGTCTCGCTCGGCACCCTCTTCATGGCCGCCCAGTTCCTCGACCTCCTGTGGCCGTGCTTCCTCCTCCTGGGCATCGAGGAGGTCAGGATCACGCCGGGCATCACGGCGGTGACGCCGTTCGACTTCGTGTCCTACCCCTACAGCCACAGCCTGGTCGCCGCGGTCGGCTGGTCGCTCCTCTTCGGCGGCGGCTACTGGCTGGTGCGGCGCAGCCTCCGCGGCAGCGTGGTCCTGGGCGCGCTCGTCCTCAGCCACTGGGTGCTCGACCTCGTCGCCCACCGTCCGGATCTCCCGCTCGGCCTCGGCGCCGGCTCGCCGCGGGTCGGGCTGGGCCTCTGGTCCTCCCTGCCGGCCACGCTCGCCGTCGAGCTGCTGATGCTCCTCACCGGGGTCGTGATCTACGGGAGATCGACGACGGCCAAGGATCGCGCCGGCCGCTACGGATTCTGGGGCCTGGTCGCGTTCCTGCTCGCGGCGTACCTGGCGGCGCTCTTCGGCCCGGTGCCGCAGAGCGTGACCGCCCTGGGCTGGGGAGGACAGTCGATCTGGCTGCTGGTCATCTGGGGCTACTGGCTCGACCGGCACCGGTCCGCGGTCACCGGGCCCTCTTGATCGGCGACGCCGAGAGTAGAGCTCTTACCGCCGGTTGCCGACCGTGGCCCGCAGCAGCCGCAGGCGGGCGTCGAGCTCTTCGGGGCTCATGCTGGCGTATTTGACGGGCAGGAGGCGGCGGCTGCTGGCTTCGCAGACGGCGAGGAGCTCCATGTACTCGAGGAGCTCGGCGTCGCGGCTGGGGAAGTAGTCGGCGGCGGCGGCCAGGAAGTGCTCGGCGGCGACGGCGGCGTCCGGCCCCAAGGCCTGCGCCGCTGCGTCGTTCGCCTGCAGGATGACCGTCTCGACGTCGGCGTTGCTGTAGCCGACGAGCCGGCGCGAGAAGCCGTCGCGGATGGCCGCGAAGTCGACCGCCGTCTTCAGCTTGTTCTTCCGCACCAGGGCCCGCGCCACCTCCTCGACCTCCTCCGGCGTCTGCGAGTAGAGGAAGGGGATCTTGCGGTCGAGCCGGCCGGCGCGCTTGAGATCGACGTCGAGCTTGTCCGGGCGGTTGGTCATCACCAGGAAGAGGATGCGGCCGCGGTTCGAGGTGTCGGACATGAACTCCTTGATGCGCGCGATCACCCGCGACGAGGTGCCGCCGTCGTCCTCGCCGTCGCCCCCGCCGCCGAAGGCGCGGTCGCCCTCGTCGATGATGACGATCACCTGCCCGATCGCCTGGATGACGGTGAGGATCTTCTCGAGGTTCCCCTCCGTCGCCCCCACCCACTTGGAGCGGAAGTTCTTGAGCTTGATCGCCGCCAGGCCGCACTCGCGGGCGAAGGCCTCGGCGACGAAGGTCTTCCCCGTCCCCATGGGGCCGGTGAAGAGGATGCCCATGGGCACCCGGCTCGTCCGCCCCTCGCGCATGTTCTCGGCGACCAGCGTGAGCTCGCGCTTGACCTCGTCCATGCCGCCCACCACCTCGAAGCCGTGCTCGGGGGCGACGAACTCGACGAGGCCGTAGCACTCGCGCTCGAGGATCTCGCGCTTGCGCCGCGCGATCAGCTTGTCGGCCTCGGCGCGCGCGCGCTCCGCGGGGTCGTCGGCCGGCGCGGGGCTCTGCGCGCCGGGGGCGAGCAGGGCGCGGATCTCGTCGCGGTCGAGGCCGGCGGTGAGCGTGGCCAGCTTGTCGGCCCGCGCCTGGGCGTCGCCGCCGCCGCCGAGAATCGCGGCGATGAAAGCCCGCCGCTCGGCGAGGCTGGCGGCGTTGGCGGCCGACGGCGGCGGCGGGGCGAGGATGGAGAAGATCTGCAGCGCCTTGAGCCCGCCGGTCACCTCCGCGTAGCGGTCGGCCTCGGCGTCGGCGAGGCGCGGGTCGGCGAGGCGGGCGACCGCCAGGCGCGCCGCGCGGTCGGGCATCGGCACCTCGACCACCGCCACCTTGGGGTTGGCGATCAGCTTGGGCGAGAGGTCGGTGAGGTTCTCGGAGAGGACGAGGACGACGTTGTCGCTCTTCTCGATCTCGGGGAGGAACGACCAGCGGTGGAGGGTGACGACGGCGGCGCGGTCGGCGTCGGCCTGGAAGGCGGGGTCGCCGGCGGGGGCGATCGCCTCGGCGTACTCGAGGATCACCGCCGTCCGGCAGCCGCTCGCGAGGAGCCTCTCGAGCGCCGCGAGGGTCTGATCCTTGGGGCTGGGCAGCAGGAGCTCGTCGCGGAGCTCGAGGCCCGGCGCGCGCTTCTTCAGGCGCACGCCGGTCGCCAGGTTGTAGAGCGCGATCGTCTCCTTGCTCTCGCCGAGGAGGGGGCCGGCGAGGAAGTCCGAGAGGGAGAGCATCTCGCCGCGGTGGACGACGGAGTCGAAGACGTTGCCGTGGAGGACGAACATCGAGGACTCGCCGCGGAGGTAGCGTCGGCGGAGGTCCTCGGCCCAGGCGGGGAGGGCGGACGGGGGGGCGGCGGTGGCGGTCTCGGTGGCCATGGGTCGAAGGGGTCGGGCCGTCACATCGACTTGTCGATGCCGGCGAGGAGCTGCTCGGTCTCGCGGCTGGTCTCGCGCACGGCCTCGACGCCGTCGAGGAGCTCGTCGAGCTGGCCGGAGAGCTCCTGCGGCGACTGCATGGTGACGATCTGGTCGGCGATGAGCTGGAAGGAGTTCTCGATGAGGTCGAGCTGGCCGCG
>DATBQN010000394.1:0-7289 GCA_036560825.1 Thermoanaerobaculia bacterium | reverse complement strand
ACCACTGATGGGCGCTCTCGTGGGCCGTGACCATGAAGACGGCGTTGGTCTTGACGTCGCTCTTGGTCAGGAAGCCGATCCCCTCGGAGAAGGTGATGTCCGTGGGGAACCCCTGGGCGTAGCCGGCGAGGAAGGGGAACTCCGACAGCTTGAGCTGCCGCCAGGGGTACGGGTAGAACCACTCCGAGTAGTAGCGGCGCGCGGCGTCCAGGGCATCGAGCATCGCCGGCACGTTGGTGCCGTGCGGCGGGTAGTAGAAGATCGCCGTGCCCTTCCCCCGGCGCTCGGCCCAGCGGCCGGCGACGACGTTGAAGAAGCGCACCGGCGCGTCGCTCGCCCAGACCGCGGTGCGCCGGCCGTTCGCCACCTCGTCGCTCAGGAGGGTTCCCACGGAGTTGTAGGTGTAGGCCGCCGGGCCGGTGATGCGGATGCGGGTCGAGAAGGAGTGGCTGCTGCCAAAGGCCGGCCGGGTGATGCCCAAGTAGAAGTCGTCCGGATAGTCCTTGGGCTCGTAGTCGTTCTCCTTCTTCTTGATCCCGATCTCCGGCACGTAGCCGACGACCGGCACGAAGGTCGGCGAGAAGCTGGTGAGGACGATCCCCGAGGGGAGGACGAACTCCATGCTGCCGCCGCCGTTGCGGCTGACCCCGGGCGGCAGCGTCCCCGAGAGCTCGAAGCCCACCTCGACCCGGCCTCCGGGCGGCAGCGGCCGGGGCGGCGTGAAGACGTAGAGACCCGAGTGGTCGGCGGGCTTGTACGGCTTGCCGGCGAAGGTCCAGCGCACGTCCTTCCAGTGCGGGCCGCCGGTGAGGGCGAAGCGCTCGAGCGGCACGTCGCGGTCGTTGACCAGGTCATAGCGGCCGCGATCGCGCAGCCAGCGGCGGGCCGGATCGAGCTCGAGGTCGAGGTCGACGGCGGCGATCGACGGCTGCGGCGCGTCTTTCCAGGTGCCGAGGTTCTGCTTCCAGTAGTCGTGCTCCTTCTTCTGGATCTCGCCTCCCTGATAGCCGTGGAAGACGGCGAGACCGAGGGCGATCGCGGTGGCGGCGGGGACCGCGACGAAGGGCGCCAGGACGAGCGCCGTCCGCATCACCCGGCGGGGCGTGAACCGCTGGGCGATCCCCACGGCGTCGGCCTGCCGCCGGCGGAAGGCGAGGACCGCGATGGCCGAGAAGAGCGCCGCCAGGCCGAGGACGAGGATGCGGTTGAGGACGATCGCCCGGCGGTCGATCTCGAAGAGGCCGAGGTCGCTCCAGCGCAGAGCGCTCCACAGCGGCCAGTTGCCCACCCAGTTCATGCGGTCGGTGAACTGGCGGTAGAGGGTGAGGGCGAGCGCCGAGAGGCAGACGGCGTAGGTGAGGTACCGCTGGTTCCCCAGCGCCTGGACGGCGGTCACGAACGCGGTCCAGACGAGGAAGGTGGGGACGAGGAGGAAGCCCCAGACGAGGACGAACGGCCACAGCTCGATGCGCACCTGGCCCTGGATCAAGAGGGCGATGAGGCAGCCGATGAAGGTCGCGAGGACCACCGCCACGCCGACCAGGCTGTTGGCGAGCGCCTTGCCCAGGAGGACCGGGCCGGTCCCCACCGGCGACGAGTAGAGGATCGGCGCCACCCCGCTCGCGCGCTCCCGCTCGAGCGACTCGACGGTGTAGAACATGAGGAGCAGGCAGAGCAGGAAGGTGAGCGTGTTCATCGAGCGCACGGCGAGGTCGCCCGAGGTGAGCAGCAGCTCGGTCTGGAACGCGCCCAGGGCGAGCAGGTTGGCGCCCAGCGTCTGGATCAGGATGAGCGGGATGAAGAGATAGAGCCCGACCTGCGAGAGGAGCCCGCGCAGCTCGCCGCGGGCGACGCGGACCGTGCTGCCCAAGAAGCCGGGCGCGGACATCGGGCTGGCGGTGAGGCGGCGCGCCGGCAGCCGGCGCTCGGCCGGGCTGACGCCGAGGGCGGACGTCTCGGCGACTTCCGCCGCCACGGCCGGGTACTTCCGCCAGCGCCGCCGGACGGCGCTCGCAGCGCCGCCGCTCCGGCGAGCGTAGTGCCGCTGGGCGAGCACCACGCCGAGGAGCCCGAGACCCACGTAGAGGATGCGGTTGAGCAGGAAGGTGCCGTCGAAGCCGATCCGCGCGTGGTTGAGGAACTCGACCCCGCGATCGAGCTTCAACCAGGTCTCGTTCAGCCAGCGGAAAGCGCCGGAGTCGGCGAGCATCAGCAGGCGGTTGATCCGCGGGTCGAGCCAGGTGGGCGACCAGCTCCAGAGGAAGAAGCCGTTGAAGAGCAGCACCGCGATGGGCAGCAGGAAGACGAGGAGCGGGCGCCGGAAGCGCTCGCCCAGGTAGAACGCCAGCCCGGCGAAGAAGAAGAGCGTCGGCAGCCCGAAGGTGAGCGCGGGCCGCAGGTAGTTGGCGAGCTGGAACGGCCCGCGGATCTCGGCGGCGGCTGCCGAGGGCACCACCTGGTTGAAGAACATCATGATCAGGAGGTGGAAACCGAGGACGCTCGCGAAGACGCCCAGCACGGCGAGGAACTTCCCCCACACGTACTCGGCGGCCGAGAGCGGCGAAGCGGCGACGATCTCGGAGACGCGCTGCTCGTCGTCCTCGATCACCGACATGCCGGCGGCAATGGAGACGAAGAAGCTGTAGATCAGCGAGAGGAGGAAGACGAGCACGAAGGCGGTGTTGAACTCCGAGGTGATCCAGGCCTTCTTGCCGCCCACGGAGGCGTCGCCCGAGGCGATCGTCACGCTGCCGGTCGAGAACCCCCAGCTCATCAGCACCAGGGGCACGACCAGCACCCAGAAGAGCGGCCGCTTGAGCGTGTGCCGGAACGTCATGCCGAAGACCGCGGCGAAGCGGCTCCGCGCGCCGCCGGCCGGCACGGCGGCCACGCTCACCGCGCCCCTCCCGCCGCCAGCGACGGCGCGGGCTCGGCGGCTCTCACCTCGGCGTCCTGCATGAGCAGCAGGTAGGCGTCCTCGAGCGTCGCCGGGACGGGCTCGAACCCGGCCGGCGGCACGCCCGTGGGCTCGTAGATCCGCACCCGGTTCTGGCCCTCGACGAGGATCGCCTGGGTCACCTGCCCAACGCGCGCGAGGGCGTCGAGCTCGGAGGCCGCCACGCGCCCCTCGAAGATCTTGCCGGCGATCGCCCCCCGCGCCGCGCCGGGCGAGGTCTCGGCGACCAGCTTCCCCTTGCGGATCACCGCGAAACGCGGGCAGAGCACCGCCACGTCCTCGACGATGTGGGTCGAGAGCAGCACGATGCGCTCCTCGGCGAGCTCGGCGAGGAGCCGGTAGAAGCGCAGGCGCTCCTCCGGATCGAGGCCGGCGGTCGGCTCGTCGACGACGATGAGGCGGGGGTTGCCGGCGATCGCCTGGGCGATCCCCAGGCGCTGGCGCATGCCGCCAGAGTAGCTCTTGACCTTGCGCCGCGCGGCGTCGCCCAGGTTGACGCGCTCGAGGAGATCGCGGGCGAGGGTGCTCAGGCCTCCCGGCGCCTCGACGCCTTTCAACCGCAGCAGGTAGACGAGCATCGCCTCGCCGGTCAGGTAGGGATAGAAGCCGAACTCCTGCGGCAGGTAGCCGAGGCGCTTGCGCAGCTCGCGGGGGTCGGCCAGGGTATCGATGCCGTCGAGCCGCACGGTGCCCCCGGTGGGCTCGAGGAGGCCGGCCAGGACGCGCATCAGCGTCGTCTTGCCGGCGCCGTTGGGTCCCAGCAGGCCGAACATCCCCTGCGGCACGTCGAGGGTGACTCCCTGGAGCGCCGTCACCGGCCCGGGGTAGATCTTGACGAGGTCGCGAATCTCCAGCATTCGAGGGTCTCCTGAGGCGGGAAGGGGTCCGCAGCCTGTACTACGCAAGAGTGAACGTCAGGTTACGCCCCGGCGATCCGCACGGGCGCTGGGTTATCCTCCACGAAACAGGCCACGGAGATCCCCGCCATGATAGACCGCCCGGACCGCCTCGCGCTGCGGCTCGCCCCCTTCGCTCTCGCCGCCGCGCTCCTCGCCGCCAGCCCCGGCGTCGCCGCTGATGGCGCCACGACCGAGGTCGCCGGCACGACCAGCGCGACCAGCGCGGGCGGCGCGGACGCCTACCGGCAGGAGGTCGAGGCCTGGCGCCAGAAGCGGATCGCCGGGTTGAAGCGCGAGGACGGCTGGCTGACGCTGGTCGGCCTCTTCTGGCTCGACGAGGGGGAGAATCGCTTCGGCAGCGGCGCCGGCAACCGCGTGATCTTCCCCGCCGGCACGGCTCCGGAGCTGGCCGGCAGTCTCGAGCGCCACGGCAAGGAGGTCACGGTCAAGGTGGCGCCCGGCGCCGCCGTCACCCACGACGGCAAGCCGGTCGCCGAGCTGGCGCTGAAAGTCGACGCCGACGGCGGGCCTACCGTCCTCGCGCTCGGGTCGCTGCGCTTCTACGTCATCCAGCGCGGCGACCGGCTGGGCGTGCGGGTGAAAGACACCAAGAGCCCGACGCTCGCCTCGTTCCGCGGCATCGACGAGTTCGCCCTGCGCCCCGACTGGCGCGTCGAGGCCCGCTTCGAGCCCTACGATCCGCCCAAGAAGATCGCCATCCCCAACATCCTGGGCCAAGTCGAGGACACGCCCTCGCCGGGCGCCGTGGTCTTCTCGAAAGACGGCAGGACCTTCCGCCTGGACGCCCTGCCCGGAGACGACGACGGGGGGCTCTTCCTCATCTTCGCCGACGCCACCAACGGCCACGAGACCTACGGCGCCGGCCGCTTCCTCTCCACCCCCCCGCCCAAGGGCGGCCGCGTGGCGGTCGACTTCAACGAGGCCTACAATCCTCCCTGCGCCTTCACCTCCTACGCCACCTGTCCGCTGCCGCCGAAGCAGAACCGGCTGGCCGTGCGGATCGAGGCCGGCGAGAAGAAGTACGGCTCGGGCCGCCACTAGATCCCCGCCGCAGCGTTTCGCTCGGGTCCTATCGACCCGCCAGCGTGCCGTCGACGGGGCTGCCGTGGAGGACGAGGAAGGGGTCGATCGACGCCCCCTGCCACCAGTGCTTCTCCGGCGTCAGGCGCATGATCTCGAAGTGGAGGTGCGGGGTGCCGGGGGGCGCGTCCCCCGAGGTGCCGACGTAGCCCAGGATCTGGCCGCGACGGAGGCGCTCCCCCTCCTTCAGCCCGTCGGCGTAGCGCTCGAGATGGGCGTAGTAGTAGACGTACGTCGTCGACGGATCGAACTGGTAGACGGTCAGCCCGCCCCGCTGGCTGGTGAAGAGCTTGACTACGGCGCCGTCCTCGACCGCGAGGATCGGCGTGTTGCGCGGCGCCAGGATGTCGATCGCGTGATGCTGGCGGCCGCCGGACCGCTCGTCGCTCCACGAGTCGACGAGGCTCTCGCGCCGCACCCCCTGCACCGGCAGCAGGAGCTGGCGGCGGGCAAGGTTCTGGACGTCGGGATCGGCGGACGAGGGGACGGGAGGCGCCGGCGGCGCCGGGCTCGGGTTCGAAGGCGCCGGGAGCGCGACGCCGGGCGACGGTGGCGCCGCGGGCGACGGCAGGGGGGCCGGGACGGCGACGGGCGGCAGGACGTCCGGCGGGCGCGGCGGCCGCGCCACGTAGAACCACACCACCACGAGGACGGTGGCGGCGCCGAGGACGAAGCCGCCCAGCGCCGCCAGGCCGACCGGCCGATCGTCGCGCGCGGGCTCGGGGCTCATGGCTCGAAGAGGACGGGGGTCCCCGGCTTGACCAGCGCCGCGACCGCCTGCGCGTCCCAGTTGGTCAGGCGCACGCAGCCGTGCGACAGGGTCTTGCCGATCAGCTGCGGCTCGGGCGTGCCATGGATTCCGTAGTGGTCCTTCGAGAGGTCGATCCACACCGCGCCCACCGGGTTGTTGGGTCCCGCGGGCACGGTCGCCTTGGTGTCCGTCGGCTTGGCGTCCCAGAAGAGCTTGGGGTTGAAGTGGAAGACGGGGGCGCGGGACACGCCGCGGACTTTCCATTCGCCGAGCGGCAGCGGATCGTGCTCGCTGCCGGCGGTGACCGGCGCGAAGAAGATCACGTCGTCGCCGTTCTCGACCGTGAGGGTCGACCTCGACTTGGAGACGATGACCCGGACGCCGGCGAGCCCGGCTCTCTCGGGCAGCGGCTGGTCTTTGGTCCAGGGGACGAAGGGCGGCACGTTGGGGACCTTGATCGCCTGACCGGCGACCGAGAAATCGACGCCCGGGTTGAGCGCCTGCAGGAGCTCGGGCGCGCAGTGGAACTTCTCGCCCAGGAGCTCGAGCGGCGAGGTGTAGCCGAGGGCCGGGAGCTCGGCCTGGTCCTCGATGCGCCGCGGGATCTCGACGAACGGCCCGGCGACGTCGGCGGGCAGCACGGTGTAGAGGGCGAGCGGCTGCAGGCCCGAGGCGGCGGTCAGGTTCTGCCAGGTCGCCGCATCGACCTTGCCAGTCACCGGCAGGTCGTGCGCCGCCTGGAACGCCTCGACGGCCTTGCGGGTGTTGCTCCCTCCCCGGCCGTCGATCACTCCCGGCGAGTAGCTCGCGCGATCGAGGAGCACCTGGACGTCGACGAGCGAGGTCGGTGTGGCCGGAGGCAGGGCGACCGCCGGGCTCGGTGGCGGGCTAGGCGGCGCCGGCGGCCCGGCGGGCGGTTGGGCGGTCGGAGGAGCGGGGACCGCGGGTGCCGGCTGCCGGGCCGTCGGCTGAGCCGGCTGCGCTGGGCGGGGGCGGGCGGCGGGCTGGGCGGCGAGCGCCGAGGGACCCGCGACGAGGAATAGCGACAAGACGAGGAAACGCGACGGCGGCATGCCTGCCCTCCGAGACCCGGCCGAGAGGGCGGATCGATCGATCAGTTGGCGCGGGACGAGTTCGTCCGCTCGCGGCTCAGGAGGTGCAACCTCCGGGCCAGCCGCGCTCAATCCGGATGGATCACCACCCGCCGGAACGGCTCCTCGCCCTTGCTCTCCGAGGCCAGCCCCTCGCGGCTCGCCATCTCGTGCTGCAGGCGGCGGAGGTAGCTGTTGCGCGGTGTGAGCTCGACCGGCTGGCCGTCCCGCCCGCCGTCGCCGCCGCGCCCGCCGCGGTGGATCTCGGCGATCGCCTCCTCGACCTCGCGCAGGGCCGCCTCGTCGCCGGCGAGCGCGTCGCCCACCCCGAAGACCGCGCGCACGAAGCTCTCCATCTGGGTGACGGTGTTGCTGCGCACGATGTGGATCGGCACGCCGCGCGCCGCCGCGTCGCGCACCTTGTGCGGCTGCCGCCGCTCCTGCGACTTCAGGGTCACCACCATGTCCGCCTCGTCGGGATCCTCCACCAG
>DATBQN010000393.1:0-2813 GCA_036560825.1 Thermoanaerobaculia bacterium | reverse complement strand
GCGGCCCGCCGCCGCCCCGCCGTGCCGCAGCGCCCGGCGGTCAACCCGCTGCGCCCCGGCCGCCCGCGCACCCTGATCCAGCGCGTCGAGCCGCGCATCCAGAGCATGCCGGTCTCCGAGCGCCCGGTGGCGAGCCCGCTGGCTCAAGGCGCCCAAGGGGTCCAGAACGCGGCGATGCCGGAGGCCGCCGGCGAGCCCGCGCACGAGACCGCCCTTCCGGCGCCCGCGGCCCCGGCGGGCGGCGGATCTCCGGCGCCTCACCTGCCGACCGCTCCAACGGCTCCGACGACTCCGATCTCATCGGCTCCTTCGGCCCCGGGGGCTGTATACCGCCCGGCCCCCACGAGCGCCCAGCCGGCGCGGCCGGCGGCGCCCATCTCGACCTACACCCGCCCGGCGCAGGGGGCCCCCGCCCCCTCCCGCCCGCAGCCCGGCTCGGCGGCGGCGGCGGCCTCCGCCGCCAGCGAGGCGCGGCGGCGCGCCGAGGCGCGCGAGCGGGAGAACGCCAAGAAGGCCAAGCAGGGCAAACGGGCTCCGGCGCGGCCCACCATCGACGAGGAGCTGACCACCTTCAAGGGCTCGGTCTCCGACCTCGACGCGGCCGAGGACGATCTCGCCGCCGGCACCAACAGCCGGCGCGGCCGGCGCGCCCAGCGCAAAGAGGACGAGAAGGGCACCAGCGAGGACGGCGGCAAGCTCCTCACCTTCAAGAAAGCCCCCGGCGGCGCGGTGATGATCTCCGAGGGGATGACGGTGCGCGACTTCTCCGACAAGCTCGGCATCAAGTCGCGCGACCTCATCAAGATGCTCTTCGACCGCGGGGTGATGGCGACGCTCAACTACGTGCTGCCGGCGGAGACGGCCGAGGAGCTCGCCCGCCAGCTCGGGGTGGAGACCATGGTGGTCTCCTTCGAGGAGGAGCAGCAGCTCAAAGAGGAGCAGCTCGCCCCCGCCGGCATCGAGACGGCGGTCAAGAAGGTGGCGCGCGGTCCGGTGGTGACCATCATGGGCCACGTCGACCACGGCAAGACCTCGCTCCTGGACGCCATCCGCTCCTCGAAGGTCACCGAGAGCGAGCACGGCGGCATCACCCAGCACATCGGCGCCTACCAGGTGGAGGTGAACGGCAAGCAGATCGTCTTCGTCGACACCCCCGGCCACGAGGCGTTCACCATGATGCGGGCGCGCGGCGCCAAGGTGACCGACATCGTCGTCCTGGTGGTCGCCGCCGACGACGGCGTCATGCCGCAGACGGTCGAGGCGATCGACCACGCGCGCGCCGCCCGCGTGCCCATCGTCGTCGCCATCAACAAGATCGACAAGGCCAACGCCAACCTCGACCGGGTGAAGAAGGAGCTCTCCGACCGCGGGCTGGTGCCGGAGGACTGGGGTGGCGACACCGTCATGGTGCCGATCTCGGCGCTCAAAAAGCAGGGCATCCCCGAGCTCATGGAGATGATCCTCTTGAACGCCGACATCCTCGACCTCAAGGCCAACCCGGAGATCAACGCCCAGGGCGTCGTGCTGGAGGCGAGGAAAGAGGTCGGGCGCGGCATCATCGCCACCGTCCTGGTGCAGAACGGGACGCTCAAGATCGGCGATGTCTTCGTCTCCGGCGCCATCTCGGGCCGCGTGCGCTCGATGACCGACGACCTCGGCCGGCGGGTGAAGGAGGCCGGTCCCGCCACCCCCGTCGAGGTCACCGGCTTCAACGACGTGCCGGAGGCGGGCGACCCCATCCAGGTGGTGGCCGACGAGGCGCAGGCGCGCGGCATCGCCGAGTTCCGCGGCGAGCAGCAGCGCCGCCGCGACCTCTCCCCCACCCAGGGACGGATGTCGCTCGAGCAGCTCTTCACCCGCATCCAGGAGGGCGAGGTCAAGGAGCTGCCGGTGGTGTTGAAGGCCGACGTCCAGGGCTCGGTCGAGGTGCTCCGCGAGGCGCTCGGCAAGATCGCCTCCGACAAGGTCAAGGTCAACGTCATCCACTCCGGCGTCGGCGCCATCTCGACCAACGACGTGCTGCTGGCCTCCGCCTCGAAGGCGATCATCGTCGGCTTCACCGTGCGCCCCGAGCGCGCCGCCGTCGACCTCGCCGAGAAGGAGGAGGTGGACATCCGCCTCCACACCGTCATCTACGAGCTGATCGACGAGCTCAAGAAGGCGATGACCGGCCTCCTCGACCCCACCTACCGCGAGGTGGCGGCGGGGCGGGCCGAGGTGCGCGACACCTTCAAGGTGCCGAAGGTGGGGACGATCGCCGGCTGCCACGTCATCGAGGGGGTCATCCCGCGCAGCGCCGCCGTCCGCCTGCTGCGCGACAACCGGGTGATCTACGAAGGGAAGATCGCCTCGCTGCGCCGCTTCAAGGACGATGCGTCCGAGGTGAGGGCCGGCTTCGACTGCGGCATCGGGCTCGAGCGCTTCCAGGACGTCAAGCCGGGCGACGTCATCGAGGCCTACGTGCGGGAAGAGGTGGCGCCGGTCCTCTAGAGCCGGCGAGCGAGCCGTGCCGGCTGCCCGCGTGCAACGATCGGTGATCGCCGCGCCCGTTCGCCGCCTGCCTCGCGGCAAGGCTTGAGACCCCGTCCATGCCCATGAGCGTCGCCATCTCGAGCTTCGAGCTCCACCTGCCCTCCGCGCGCAGCCTCAAGGACAAGCGGCGGGTGGTCAAGTCGGTGGTCGAGCGCATCCATTCGCGCTATCGCGTCTCGGTCGCCGAGACCGACTACCACGACCTCCACCAGCGGGCGGAGATCTCGCTCGCGGTGGTCGCCACCGCCGAGGCCGAGCTCGAGCGCATGCTCGACGACGTC
>DATBQN010000392.1:0-4386 GCA_036560825.1 Thermoanaerobaculia bacterium | reverse complement strand
AAGACGAGCCAAACCGGTTTGCGGGGAAGTGGTCCGCGACGCGCGCGGGCCGTCCCGGGAGAAAACAAGCCGCCTTTTGCTCTGCAAGAGATCCCGAGCGAGTTCTCGGCTTCCCGTGGGGTGTGCAAGCCGTCCCGAGAGAAAATAAGCCGCCTTTTTGCTCTGCAAGAGATCCCGGGCGAAGTTCCGGCTTCTCGCGTGCCTGAGCTCCATCCGCGAGCGCCGTTCCGGCGTCACCTCGGGAGGACACCGACCGCGCATGCAGGGACCTCGGCGCGCTCGATGCGGAAGTCGTAGCAGCCGGCCTCGGTGTCGCGCACGTGGATGTAGTCGATCTCGGACCGGTCGAGGAGCCGCTCGACCACCGGCTCGACCCGCCCGTCGGCGACGTACTCCTGGGCGAGGAGCCGGCGGCCGCGGCCGTAGGCGTTCAGGGTCAGCGCGTGCTCGCGGAGATCCTCCGGGATGCCGCCGTCCTCCGGGTAGCGCTCGCACTCCCCCTCGTGGATGAAGACCGGGCCGGGGAGCGGCAGCGATTCGACGCCCCAGAACGGATCGTAGGTGAAGAGGATGCGGCGGTCCTCGCCGACGGCGAACGTCCGCAGGCAGTGCCGGCACGGGCCGTAGCCGGTCGCCACCTCGGCGTGGGCGGGATGCTTGTAGTGGGGCGAGACGAGCGTGCTGCGGACGAGGCCCACGAGCTTGTCGGGGATGGCGACGATGCGGTAGGGCGTCATGGGTTTCTCTCTTCGAGTCGATCGGCGGCTGAATGGCCGCCCTCGACCTGGAGTATGCGAGGACCCGCGCGCCCGATCTATCCGCTTCTTGCGATCGAAGTGCCCGCCGATCGATACACTCACGGACGTGAGCGCGACCGCTTCACCCCTCCCCACTCGCTTCCTCGCCGACGCCATGCTGGGCGCTCTCGCGCGCTGGCTGCGGGTGCTCGACGTCGACGTCGCGTACGACCCGGCGCTCGACGATCCGGAGCTGGTGGCGCGGGCGGTCGCCGAGGGGCGGACGATCCTCACGCGCGACCGCAAGCTCGTCGAGCGGAGGTTGGCCCGCAACCACGTGCTGATCCGCACGGGCGAGCCCGGCGCGCAGGTGCGCCAGGTGCTCGAGGAGACCGGCGTCCGGCCCGATCCGGCGCGCCTCTTCGCCCGCTGCCTGCGCTGCAACACGCCCCTTCAGCCGGTGCCGCTCGACGAGGCGCGCGCCCGCGTGCCGCCCTTCGTCGCGCGGACGCAGGAGGAGTTCCGCGCCTGCCCGGGCTGCGGCCGGATCTACTGGCGCTCGACCCACGTGGCGCGGATGCGCGAGCGCCTGCGGCGCATGGGGATCGAGGTCGATGAGTGAGCGCGGCGTGAAGCTCTAGGCCGCCGCCGCACACAGGTCCATCACGACCTCGACCCGCCGGTTCTTCTGCCGGCCTTCCGGATCGTCCGCGCCGTCCGGCTTGACGTTGGGCGCCACCGGATGCCGCTTGCCCCAGCCCTTCGTCGGAGTCGAGGCGGGCAGGGCCTGATGGGCCACGAGCCAATCCTTGACGGCCGCGGCGCGCTTCTCGCTGAGCGCCTGGTTGTAGGAGTCGGAGCCCTTGGCGTCGGTGTGGCCTTCGACCGTCGCCGGGTGCTTGCCGGCTTTCGCGAGGAGCGGCAGCAGGGCCTTCAACGTCAGCTCCGCGTCCGCCGTGAGCGCCGACTTGTCGAACTCGAAGAGCGCATCCGCGCCGACGAGGAAGCGCTTCGTGCAGCGCTCCTCCTGAGCGTGAATCGCCTGGATGCCCTTGGGGACCTGGATCTCGCCCGGCTTCTGCCACGGCCCCTTGGGCTGCTGGATCTCTCCCGGCTTCTGCCAGGTGCCGTGTGGCTGCTGGATCTCTCCCGGGGTCTGGATCTCGTGCTGCGCGGCGGCGGGCAGGGCGAGCGCCAGGACCGCGGCGCCGGCGATCGAGATGAGATGCAGTCGGAGTCGGGACATGGCCTCCTCCATTCGGCGAGCCTCGGCACGCTCCGGCGTCGTCAGACGAAGATCTCGACGCCGAGCCGTGCACGGCCGTGTGCGGGGCGAACGCAGGAAGTGTACCCGAGGCGGCCGACCGATACACTCGGCGGGTGAGCGCATCGTCGCCCCTCCCCCCTCAGCCCGACGCCGGCGGATCGCCTCCGCCACCCGCTCGCTCGCCGCTTCCGACGCGGGCCTACGCGCTCACTCGGCGACGCCTCGCCCTCCTCCTCGTCCTCGCCGCCGCCGCGGGGGCCGCGCTCGCGCTGGGCGGAGCCGCGCTGGTTCGAGGCATCCGCGCGAGGGAGGCCGCGCGCGCGAGGCCGGTGCCGGATCGCCTCGTCCTTTCGCCGGCCACCTTCGACGATCTCCCCGGATGGAAGGACGACGATCTCGCGGCGGCGCTCCCGGCGTTCCTGCGCTCTTGCCGGCACCTCACGGCACCAAGGCCGAACGCCACGCCGCGAGAGGCCGGAGCCTTCGGCACCGCCTCGGATTGGCAGGCCGCCTGCGTCCAGGCCGAGCGCGCGCCTCGCGGCAGCTCCGGCGCGGCGCGCGCGTTCTTCGAGGCGTCGTTCGCCCCTCTCGCCGTGAGCAACCACGGCGAGCCGGAGGGGCTCTTCACCGGCTACTACGAGCCCGACCTCTACGGCAGCCGGCGGCGGCACGGCCGCTTCACGGTGCCGCTCTACGCGCGGCCGCCCGAGCTGGTGACCGTCGATCTCGGCCGCTTCCGGCCGGAGTGGAAGGGCCGGCGGATCGCCGGCCGCCTGGCGGGCGGCGCGCTCGAGCCGTTCCCGGACCGCGCCGCGATCGCCGGCGGCGCCCTCGCCGGCCGCGGCCTCGAGATCGTCTGGGTCGACGATCCCGTCGACGCCTTCTTCCTTGAGATCCAGGGCTCCGGGCGGGTCGAGCTCGAGGAGGGCGGGGCCCTGCGCCTGGGTTTCGCGGCGCAGAACGGGCACCCCTACACGCCGATCGGCCGCGAGCTGGTGACGCGCGGCGCGCTCAAGAAGGACGAGGTTTCGCTGCAGTCCATCCGCCGCTGGCTCGCCGACCATCCGCGGTCCGCGCCGGAGGTGATGGCGCGGAATGCCTCTTACGTCTTCTTCGAGCGCGAAGCGGGCGACGGCCCGATCGGCTCCGCGGGGGTCGTCCTCACGCCCGGCCGCTCGCTCGCCGTCGACACCGCGTTCCTGCCGCTGGGTATTCCGCTCTGGCTAGCCGGCACCGTCCCCTCGCCCGCGACTGCCGCCAACACCGCGCCGGACCGGCCGCTCCGGCGCCTCCTGGTAGCCCAGGACACCGGCGGCGCCATCCGCGGGCCGGTGCGCGCCGACGTCTTCTGGGGGCACGGCGAGGAGGCGGCCGCGGTCGCCGGCCGGATGAAGAATCCTGGGCGCCTGTGGGTGCTCGTCCCGAGGAGCACCGCGGCCCGCCTGTGATCGCGCCCCTGAGACCCTTTCACCACTCAGCCGCGCGGTGACTCGCCTCCCCTCGACAAAAGCCCTACGACTTGCCTTGGCAGAAATCGAAGATCTGCTCGGTCGGCGGGCCGAGCGGCTCCTGGTCGGGATCGACGCCGCTGAGGCGATGCACCTGGCTCTTGAACCAGCGATCGAACGGTCGTTCCGACGCCGCGTACTCGCTCGCCGCCGGCTCGACCTCCTTCAGCTCGGTAACTCCGATAACCAACGATCCAGTCGCAGTCTTCTGGAGGTGCCAGCTCTCGCGGGTCACGCCATAGTTTCCGTAGAACTCGGCCGCCTCGGTCGAGCGACCTGCCAAGTCCCGCGCAAACTGCATCAACTCCTCTTCCTTGCCGACCAGCAAAGGGAATGCTCGAACGATGAGCGGCATGAGTGACCTCCCTTGAAAGCAGCCTGCTGCATGAGCAGCCGACCGGAGTGGACCGAGATTTTTCTGCCTACCTCTTGAGCAGCTTGAAGGCGTGATTCCAGGTGCTGGTGCGCCGGCCGTGCTCGATCCAGAGCATGGCGAGCGGCTCCAGGAGGCGCGAGCCCTCGATGCCGCCGATGTCGATGGGGTTCCAGCCGAACGCCTCGAGGATCTCGCGCACCTGCGCCTTCGCCGCGTCGTCGTCGCCGCAATAGAACATGTCCGGCGGACCGCCGGGGAACTGCGGGCGGAACATGTGCGGCGCGCCGACGATGTTGAAGGCTTTGACCACGCGCGCCTGGGGCAGCAGCCGCTGGATCTGCTCGCCGGCCGAGTCGGTGTGGCCGACGGCGAGCCTGGGCGCGCCGCTCGAGAAGTCGAGCGGGTTGGTGACGTCGATCAACACCTTGCCGGAGAAATGCTCGGGGCCGGCGAGCCGGATCGCCGGCTCGGCCGCCGTGAAGAGTGTGGCGAGGACCG
>DATBQN010000391.1:0-2095 GCA_036560825.1 Thermoanaerobaculia bacterium | reverse complement strand
GCGGACGCGGTGGTGGGGAGCCACGCGAAGCGAGCCAACCGCGCGAGGATGGCGAAGCGGTTGCTGTCGAGCCGGCCAACGAGATCCAGGGCGAGGAAGGCGAAGCCGAGGAGGACGAGTCCGAGGATCAGCCGAGCTTTGCCCGTGGCGACAATAGTCAGGGTGGCGAGCGGCGCCCACGCCGCCGCGGTCGCCGTGGCGGCCGGCGCCGGCGCGGTGGCCGCGGGCTTGGCCTGGTCCTTGGCCTTCGCCGGCTCGCCCTCGGAGGCGTGCGAGCAGCCGACGCCGGCGAGGAGGAGCGTGAGCGAGAGCGTGAGCAGCTTGAGACGGGGCGGCGAGCTTTGTTTCATCGTCATGGATGTCGATTCCTTGCGATGGCGGGAATCGGTCGATAGCCGCCAGAGGGAAAGAGTGCGCCCCGATGCGGGGCGTCCGGTTGGAGACTCACTCCGCGGCCCGCCTATGGGCCGCAGGAACGCGTAAGTATACACAGGGAGCAGGGTTTGCGCCAGGCGGCGGTCCTTCGGTCGGCGCAGCGGACGGTCTTCGACGCCGGTGCCCGTGAGGGAGGGCGGGCTCCCTCGGACGCCTCAGGTGAAGCGGGCGATGACCAGCCCGGCGAGGGACCAGCCGAGTACCATGTCGACGGCGACGATCGCGGTGTACTGGGCGGAGAAGCCGAGCCAGTTCCAGTCGGGCAGCGCGGCGACGACGGCGACCGCCAGGGCCGCGGTGGCGACGAAGGCTACCCGCCGCCAGTAGGAGAGCCCCGCGGTCTGCAGCAGGAGCCAGGTGAAGAGGAGGGCGCCGAGGATGTCGATGGCGGCGTCGATCACCATGGCGCGGGTGACCGAGCCGGCGCCGTGCGGCCGCACCGCGGCGAAGAGCACCGGGCCGTGCTCCATGCGGGCGAGAGCGGCGTCCCGCGCCGCCTCGGCCGCGGCGGGCGGCGCGCTCGGCCGCGCGGGCGGCGGGTTGGGCAGGAAGTAGACCCCGGCGCGCGGGGCGTTGGCGACGATCGCCTGCGCCACGGCGCCCTCGTCGCGGAACGAGCGGAGCGCGCCGGCGTGCCAGGGGAGCACCAGCCAGGAGACGGTCGTCCACGCGAAGGCGACGGCGCCGCCCAGGAAGGCGCCGGAGATGAGCGAGCTCGAGGTTCGGCCGTTGGCCATGTCCGCCGCGCGCCGCCGAGGGTCCTCGGAGAGCGGCGCCGCGTGATCTTAGACCGCGGGATGGGCGCCGGCGTTCCAGGCCGGGCCGGACGGCGGACTACAGCTCGACGAAGGAGCGCGCGAATGCACCCTCGAGGTAGATCGGCTCGAGCCCCGCCGCCCAGTAGACCACGGCGTTGCGGTTCGACTGCGAGGTCTCGCGCTCCGTGCGGCGGATCGGGCCGCCGCCGGCATGGAACTCGATCCAGGCGGCCCAGGTGCCGTCCGGCCGCTCGGCGGCGACGATGCGCACGAGGTAGAGCGCGCCGTCGGGCCCCGCGAAGGGGTCGGGGATCTCATGGATGAGCTCGGCCATGAGGCTCGGAGCGCCGGTCGGCGGCGCTCCTCCCGAGCCGTTATGCATGGGACCTGCCAGGACCGAGGGTAGCTGGATCAGCCGGGCCGCGGGCCGGGGGACCGACCCCGCCTCCCGGGCGCCGCGCGCTCTCAAGGCTCGAACTTGGCTGGGAACTGCGCCTCGATGCCCGAGCTCAGCATGTCCGCCATGCTCAGGATCTGGACGTGGACGCGGTCGTAGGCCGCGATGTCGGCGGTCCAGTCCTTCTGCAGGTGCGCCACCACCTCCTTGGTCGTCCGGTCCAGGTGCTCGTGCATCATCTGCTTGGTCGCCGCCGCCGGCCAGTGCTGCGGATTGGCGCCGCTCAGGAAGCCGGCGATGTCGTCGGCATTGGCATACCACCGCCGGGTGGCGCTCTCCTTCTTCGCGCTGTCTCCCGCCTTCGCCGCGTCGATGAGCTCGGCGGCGATGAGGATGTGGTCCCGCAGCAGCGAGGTCAGCTTGCTGCCCGCGGCGTCGCCGTAGAACGGCTTGATGGCGTCGCCGAGGTCGGTCTGGTTGCGCAGCAGGCGCTGGGTCGTGGCGG
>DATBQN010000390.1:0-7183 GCA_036560825.1 Thermoanaerobaculia bacterium | reverse complement strand
CTCGACGGGGCGACCGCGCGGCGCCTGGCTGAGGCCATGGCACGGAGCGAGGCGCTCCAGAAGCGACTCCCGAACGAGGTGAGCCTTCCGGCGATCCGGGACATTGAATCGGAATTCATCATTCTGTTGAAGGGGGCGCCCGCGAGCGGCGCGATCCGCCAGGAGGCGACCTGGTTCTACGCCGACTGGGGACGGTCGCTCGGCACGCCGTCGC
Organism: Thermoanaerobaculia bacterium; assembly: GCA_036560825.1. Lineage (GTDB taxonomy): Bacteria > Acidobacteriota > Thermoanaerobaculia > Multivoradales > UBA5704 > DATBQN01. The sequence continues at coordinate 6,969 of DATBQN010000390.1, read as the reverse complement.
CGGCCCTTTACGACCTCATCGCGGCCGCCCCCGATCCCACGGCGCTCGTCCTCCAGCTCGCCGACGACAAGGTCTCGAGCGAGCCGCTCTTCCTGGACGTCATCCTCGCCGGCCTGGAGGTCCGTCCCGGCCAGGCGCTCCTGTGGGAGCGCGCCGAGCGATTCACCGGGAGGCCGGCTGCCAGGATCGCGTTCCTTGCGGAGGCCCTCCGCACGCTCCTCGCTGGAGCGCCCGCTCCGCCGCCGGCCGACCTGCCCATCGCGGCGGCCCTCGCCACCGCCCGGATCGAGGCCGAGCTCGACGCCGGCCTACCCGAGCGCGCCGTGGCGACTTTCCGGGCCCTGCCTCCGGCCGTGCGCTCCTGGCTCGAGGAGGGCGCCCGCGGAGTCGTGCAGGCCGTGCAGGCTCCGCCGATACCGCGGTCGCCGGCCGCCGGCCTGCCGTTCCGGCGCGAGCTGCATGACCTGCGGCCCGATCTCGCCCTCGCCTTTCTCCTCGTCCAGGACCGCGATGCCGCAGCCGCGATGGTCCGCCGGCTCGACGCGACGCCCGCCAGGACCCAACCGGCGGGCCTCGCGCCGCCGCCCACGCTGGACGAGGAGGACAGAAGACGGCCCGCGGCGGATCTCGCGCTGCGCCGCCGGCTCGCGGCCCGCTGGCTGGCGCCGTCGCCTGATGATCCCTTCGACTTCTTCCGCGAAGCTTGCGAGAACGGCGCGCTCGCCTCGGTGAGAGATCGGCTCGCCGTGGCGAGACTGGCGGAGCGCGAGAGCTACCCTGCCGTCGCAGCCTACGCTCTGCGGACTGCCGGCCGGGAGCTTGCCTACGAGCCGCCGGGCGAGAGCCGCTCTCCAGGCCGCGCTATGCCGGGGCACCTCCGTGCCGCCATCGCGGCGCTCGAAGCGGAGATCGCAGAGCGTCGCAAGTCCTTCGAGGACGAGGCCACCGCGGTCGCCCGTGCGTCCTTGGGGCCGGATCCGGCCGCGCCATCGGTCGCCCGCGCGCTCGCCGCGCCCTTCCCGGCCGTCTTCGCCGAGCATCCGCTGCCCGCCGGGGTGCTGCCGCTCGCGCCGAGCCCGCCCAGCCCACCGACCGCGACGACGCCTCCGACCGCTCCGATGCCAGCCGCGGCGAAGGCGGGCGGGAAGGACCCCGCGGCCCTCACTCTGCCCCAGGGCTTCGCGGCGGTCCGCAGCGAGCGGAGCGGCGGTCGCGCGGTCGCGATCGGCGTCTCGCAGGACTACGACCCGGTGGGCCAGGTCTTGCCCGGCGCCTACTGGGTGATCCTCTCGTCGGACGACGGCAGAACGTGGTCCCGGCCCCTCTACACCGGCCTGCGGGTCACCCAGCCCTACGTCGTGCGCGCCGCCTCGAACCTCCCGCTCCTCGCCGGCGACCGGCTCGATGTCGAGGTCGAGGTGCGGGAGCTCGACGCGACGAAGATCACGTTCCCGCCCGTCGCCCTGGCGCCCAAGCGCACGGCGACGGGCCTCTACCTCGAGATCCCGCTCGCCGAGCTCCGCCGCGACACCGACGGCGACGGGCTGACCGACCTCGCCGAGGCGCGCCTCCTCACCGACCCGCGGAATCCGGACACCGACGGTGACGGGCTGCCGGACGGCGTCGATCCCCTCCCCCTCGTGCCGCGGGGGCGGGCGTCGACGCCGGCAAGCGAGGCGCTCGCGGCCCTGCTGGCGAAGATCTCCGGCGTGGGGTGGCGGACGATCGGTGACGGCGCCAGCCCGCCGCCGCCGGCCGCGGAGCGGACGGCCTTCCTCGTCGGCGACCGCGCCCTCTTCGCTTCCCTCGATCCGGACCGGCGGGTCATCGTCCTGACCGAGGTCGAGTCCGAGGCGGCGATGAGACGGCGCCTCGGAGCGCTCCTTCCGCTCCGGCTCGACCTCTTCGTCCTCGACCGCATCGGCCGACGCGGCTACGCGCTCTGGTCATCCTCCAGCGAAGGTGGAGCCCTCGATCTCAAGCAGGAGAGCGGCCGCTGGGTGGCGACGGAGAGGTCGACTTGGATCTACCTTACGGATTGAAGCCGGCGTCGAGCTCGCCCAGCATGGTCAGCCCGCCGCCGAGCGCCTCGACCAGCGCTCTGCTACCCTCCGCGGCTATGGCGGAGTCCTACGCACCGTTCGAAGAGCGGCGAATTCGCTACCACGGCCTCCGCCAGGGGTCTTCCTTCCGCACCAAGCTCTACTCCGTGACCTTCGACGGCACCGATCTCGACTGGGAGGAGTTCGAGCGCGGGCTCGACGCCGCCGGCGCGGCGCTCCCCACGCCCGCGCGCGCCCCCGGCCGCCCCGGCCTGGCGATCGCCATCGCCCATCACGGCAGCGGCGGGGACTACGTCGTGCTCGCCTGGTGGGAGCGGCAGAACGAGCTCCCGACGAGGATCTTCGTGCGCGACGGCGACCGCTGGCGGCCGGCGTCCGACGAGTCGTTCTGCGTCTGGGACCTGGAGATCCTCTGGGCGGAGAGGAACGCCTACGTGCGCACGGTGCTCGGCGGGCAGATGGACGTCGAAGGGTATCTGAGGTCCGGGCCGGACGGGCGGTGGATCGCGGACTGAGAGGCTGTGAATTTTTCGGAACAAGCCAAGCAAGCTTCTTCTCTTGTTGCGTGAGAATCCCTCTGCCTTGTCATCCTGAGCGGAGCGAAGGATCTGGGGGCAGGGCTCTCTAAAGTCAAAGAAACAGCGTTGTTTACAGGTCCCCCCACCCAGATCCTTCGCTCCGCTCAGGATGACAATGGAGAAGGTGTTGCGCTCTACGAATGAAGCGCGGAGATTTCTTCACAAACTCTGACGGCGGCTGCCAGGCAGCTCGAGGCGAAGCCTCGCCAGCTCGCCCCCGAGCGCCGCTTGTCCCGGCTCCGCGCATCCTCTAAGCTGACTCAACGGGGCGCTCTACCTATCAGCCGGCACACTGCGGCGGTGACCCCGCTCAAGGAGGATCGGCATGCCGTCCTTCGGACCTGTCGAGCTGCTCATCATCCCTCTCGTCCTCCTCGTGGGCGTGCTGGGCACGATCTTCTGGATCCTCATGCTCGTCGACTGCCTCTCGGACAAGACGATGCCCCAGGAGCGCCGGATCGGGTGGGCGGTCGCGATCGCGCTCAGCCACCTGATCGGCGCGACGCTGTACTACTTCCTGCAGAAGAAGGACCGCTCGCTGATGCCCGCGCGCGGATAGGGGCGGCCGACTCCTCGAGCCGCTGCGCCTCGAACCCTCCGCAAGGCGTCGTCTCCCGGGACCGCCGGCGCCTCGCCGGCAGGCTCCATGTTTCATCCCCTGCCTGGACGGGCGCGATCCCGACGCCGTACACCCGGACAGCACTCCACCGGCGCTCGGCGCCACGCTGCGGGGCCACGGCTCGTTGCCGATCGGCCCGCGAGGTCCACGCGATGACGAAGCAGGGCCTGCGTCGAAGCGTCCCGACTCTATGCCTCCTCCTCGGCCTGCTCGCGCTGCCGCCGGGCCTCGCCGGCCAGACGGCCAGCCTGGTGCGCGACATCGAGACCTATGACGGCGGGATGGGGCCGACCCCGGCCGTGCCGCGCGACCTCTTCACCGCCGGCGGCAAGGTCTTCTTCACCGCCGTCCAGGCGAGCACCGGGCGGGAGCTCTGGGCGACCGACGGGACCTCGCTCGGCACCGAGCTCCTGGCCGACGCGTGCGCGGGGACCTGCGACACCCGCGTCACGCCGCTCGCCGCCGCCGGGCCGATCTACTTCTTCCGCTCGACTCCGGGAGACGGCGGCGCCGGCGAGCTCTGGCGCTCGGACGGCACCCGGCGCGGCACCTTCGCGCTGACCTTCGCCGGCCTCCATTCCCCTCTCCAGCCCTCGCCCACCTCGCCCTTCGCGCTCGCCGGCAACGTCCTCTACTTCGAGGGCTGCGTCTCGGACGATCTCGCCGCGCCGGTCTGCGGTCTCGCGCGGAGCGACGGCACCGTCGCGGGGACGCGCCTGCTGCAGCCCCTGGGGGGCCAGCTCGACGACCCCATCGGAGGGATCGCGGCGGCCGCCGGCCGGGTCTTCTTCATCACTCCCCGCGAGCTGTGGTCGAGCGACGGCACCCCGTCCGGCACCGGTCAGCTCGCCGTCTTCGGCGGGCCGCCGTCGCTCCTCACCGCCGCGGCGCACCGGGTCTTCTTCGTCGTCGCGGCCCCCCATCCCCAGGTCTGGACGAGCGACGGCACGGGACCGGGCAGCCGGCCGCTCGCCGGCTTCGAGACCGCCGGGGCCTTCCGCCAGACGACGGGCTTCCAGGTGAGCGGCGATCGCGCGTATTTCGTTGCCGACGACGCCGCCCGGGGCGCCGAGATCTGGACCAGCGACGGCACGGCGGAGGGGACGCGCGCCGCCACTCATTTCGGCTCGCCCGATCCCTTCGGCTTCGCGGCGTCGGGCAAGGCGCTGCCGGTAGCGGACATGGCGCTCCTCGGCGACCGGCTGATCTTCCCGGCGACCGTCGCCTCCGGCCAGTGGAGGCTGTGGCGGACCGACGGCAGCCCGCGGAGCGCGGCGCCGGTCGCCGCCCTCGAGATCGGCTCGCCGCAGCGTCTCGTGCGCCTGGGCGGCCGCGTCGTCTTCGAGGGTCTGACCGCGGCCCACGGCTACGAGCTCTACAGCTCCGACGGCACCCTCGCCGGCACCGTCTTCCTCGGCGACCTCCCCCATGCCTTCCAGTTCCCCGCTCCGCAGATCGGCGGCCCGTGGCCGGCGCTCGGCGAGGCGGTCTTCGTGCTCCAGACCGGCTTCTTCCAGTCGCAGGTCTGGGTGACCGACGGCACGCCGGCGGGCACCCGCTCCTGGAGCGGCAACGAGCCGTTCTACATCGACCCCGACGGCTTCGACGCGACGTTCCTCGCCGCGGCGCGCGGCCGGCTCTTCTTCGCCGCCGTCGGGGCGGAGCGGCCCGGCCGCGGCCTCTTCGTCGCCGACGGCCGCCGGGACGGCACGCGCGCCGTCCTCGCCGGCGGGACCGGCACGGCGAGCTCGAACCCGCAGGCCTTCGCGGCGCTCGGCGAGGCCGTCTTCTTCCGCACCCGGCAGGTCGGCCAGGCGGCGGTCTGGCGCAGCGCCGGGACGGCGGCGAGCACCGTCGCCGTGACCGACTTCGTGGGCGCGGACGGCGAGGCCGACCTCCCCCCGGTCGCCGCCGGCGGCAGGGCCTTCTTCTGGCACCTGGAGGGCGGGCACGCACAGCTCTGGAGCGCCGACGGCGGCTCGCCCGCCATCGTGCTGACTCACTTCGCGGACGACGCCGGAGGGGCCCAGCCGGCGCCGCTCGGCGGCCGGGCCCTCTTCCCGGTCGCCGCCTTTCCGGACACCGAGGTGTGGTCGAGCGACGGCACCCCGGCGGGCACCGGCGAGCGCTTCGCCGTGCCGCGGCTCGCCGTCCACAGCCCCTTCGAGAGCGCCGGGGCGAGCGTCTACTTCATCGCCGGCACGGCGCCGCCGATCTCGCCGGCTCTCGAGCTCTGGACGAGCGACGGCACCGAGGCCGGCACGCGGCGGATCGAAACCCTGGGCACCCCGGACGGCCTGCCCGATCCGCTCTTCACCGCCGTGGGACCGCTCGTCTTCTTCCGCTTCGGCACCACCCTCTGGCGGACCGACGGCACCGCTGCCGGCACCGTCCGGCTCTTCGACGGCACCGACGGCAGGGGCTCGGCGGTGAGCGAGATCCCCGGCGTCGCCGCGCTCGGCGGGAGCCTCTTCTTCCTCGCCGAGAGCCCCGAGCGGCGCTATCTCGCGCTCTGGCGGTCCGACGGCACGCCGGCCGGCACCGTCGAGCTGACCCGCTTCCTCACCGCGGCGCCGATCGGCGGCGAAGAGATCGCCGCGGCCGGCGGCCGGCTGTTCCTCCTCGCGCCCAAGGACCTGGACGGCCGCGAGCTCCTGGCGAGCGACGGCACCGGCGCCGAGCCGACGACCGTCAAGGACATCCTCCCCGGGCCGGCTTCCTCCCAGCCCAGCGGGCTGACCGCCGTCGGCGACCGGGTCTACTTCTCCGCCGACGACGGCGTCCACGGCTTCGAGCCGTGGACGAGCGACGGCACCGAGGCGGGGACGAGGCTGGTGCAGGACATCGCGCCGGGGGCGCTCTCCTCCGCTCCGGCGGGCTTCACCGCCGCCGGCGGCCGCCTCTACTTCGCGGCCGACGACGCCCTCCACGGCAGCGAGCCCTGGGCGCTCCCGCTCGCCGGTCCCGCCGGCTGCCAGGCCTCGGCGACGGCGCTCTGCCTCGCCGGCGGGCGCTTCCGGGTGGAGGCCGACTGGCGCGACTTCCGGGGGAACGCCGGCATGGGCACCGCGGCCGCCATCACCCGCGACACCGGTTATTTCTGGTTCTTCAGCCCGGCGAACGTCGAGGTGGTGGTGAAGGTGCTCGACGGCCGCGAGCTCGACCAGTCGTTCTGGGTCTTCTACGGCGCCCTTTCGACCGTCGAGTACACGCTGACCGTCACCGACACCCAGAGCGGCCTGACCCGGCGCTACGTCAACCCCCCGGGCGTCCTCGCGAGCGTCGCCGACACCGGCGCCTTCGGGCCGAACGGCGCTTTTGCAACGGCGGCGCCGGCGTCCACCGGCGTCATCGGCGGCGTCCTCGGCGGCATGGGTGCGATGGCAGGCATCTCCGCCGGCGCCGAGCCGGCGGCCGTCAGCGGGAGCTGCGCGCCGGGCCCGACGCGGCTCTGCGTCGACGGCGGCCGCGTCGCGATCACGGTGACCTGGAAGGACTTCCAGGGCCACGCCGGGGACGGCAACGCCGCGGCGCTGACCGACGCGAGCGGCTACTTCTGGTTCTTCGATCCCGCCAACGTCGAGCTGCTGGCCAAGGTGATCGACGGCCGCGCCGTCAATGGCAGGCTATGGCTCTTCTACGGCGCCCTCTCCTCCGTCGAGTACACCGTCATCGTGACCGACACCCAGACCGGCGCGATCAAGCGATA
>DATBQN010000389.1:0-6952 GCA_036560825.1 Thermoanaerobaculia bacterium | reverse complement strand
TCTCTTTCGAGATCGTCTACAACTACGCGCCCAACGTCGGCCGGCGGGCGCGCCGCGAGTGGTGGACGCCGGGAGGCGTCACCGGCGTCGCGCTGTGGCTCGGCGCCACCTTCGGCCTGCGCCTCTACCTCTCCTACGTCCACACCTACTCGCGGACCTACGGTGGCCTCGGCGCGGTGATCCTCCTCCTCATCTGGTTCTATCTGACCGGGTTCGCCATCCTGATGGGCGGCGAGGTCAACTCCGAGATCGCGCGCGCCCTGGCGAAGCGCTGACGGATCCGCTGCCGCCAGATCTCGAAGGCGGGCAGTGCGGGGTCGGCGGCGTCGGGCGGGAGATCCGCCGCGCAGCCGCGGGCGATCGCCGCGGCCTCGACGGCGGTGGCGCCGCAGAGCAGCCGGCTGGCGAGCTCGGTGTGAGGAGCGGGATTCCCCGCCCGCTCGCGCGTCTCGGCGGAGAAGGCCGCCCCTTGCGCCAGGTACGGCAGGTAGGGCTCCGCGGCGCGGCGGAGCGCTTCGAGGCCCTCGCGTCCGTTGCCTCCCGCGTAGGCCGCCGCCTCGCCGGCGCCGGTCCACAGATCGCCCCGGCGCTCCGCGGGAAAGCGGGCGATCGCCTCGCCGACGCGCCGGGCATCGGCGCGCTCGAGGAACCACAGGCTCCGCCCGACCCCGATGTCGAAGGGCCGGCGGGCGTAGCCCGAGACCCGCGCCGGGACCTCGCCTCGCTCGATCGTCTCGGCGCGGTGGAAGAGAGCGGTTTGAAAGCCCAGGCCGTCCAGGGCCATCCAACCGAGGAGCGGATCGAGGCGGGCGAGGAGACGGCGCGGGCGAACCGGCAGCCGCGCCATCGCCCAGCCGGCGCCGACGTGGAGCATGTAGGCCTGCGGGCTGCCGGCGCCGGAGGCGAAGGCGGAGAGGCGGCCGCGGCGGTCGTGTCGACCGTGCCGACCCCTGCGCGGCGCCAGGATGTCGAGGGTGAGGAGCCCCATCCCGGCGCCCTCGTAGGCGAAGCCCTGGAGCTCGCGCTCGATCCCCGCCAGGCGCGCCGCGAGCGGCTCGGGCCGCGGATCGAGGAGCGCGGCGTGGTAGCCGTCGGCGAAGCACGTTCCGAGGGCGAGGAAGCGATCGCGGACCTCGCCCGTCTCGGGCCCCAGCGCCCGCTCGGCGCGGCGGACCTCGCGGGCGGGGATCCCCAGCAGAAATCGCGCAAGCTGTCCCATTTCTTCTCGGCCGACGACGAGAGAGCGCCGTTGGTCGGAGGATCTTACTCTCGGGTGGTGAGCAATGATCCCGCGGGGAAGAACTTCAGCGCTTGGAGCTGTTTTTGATTGCTGCATCGAGGCGCGAGCCGCGCGTCTCATCCCGGCTCGGCTCCGCCGGGCAGTAGAGGTCCCGCCGGCGCTCGAGGTCGGCGGTGACGGCGCGCCGGAACCCTTCGCGGCCGGCGGCCGCGAGCAGCTCCCTGCGGTAGGTCTCGATGTCGACCAGCTCGAGGCGGAGGCGGATCGTCTTCCAGAGGCGGGGGAAGCGCTCGCCGGGGATCTGCACGTGATGCAGGCCGCCGCTGTAGGCGAGGATCATGCGCCCCTCGCCGATCGACTCGAGGATGTCGGCGATGCCGCCGCGCACCGTCATCGGCCGGCCCTCCGAGTCGAGCCCGTTGGCGCGCTTCATCCGCCCTTCGGGCGCCAGGATGACCATGGCGTCGGGGTCGATCTGCTCGAGCACCGCCTTCCAGGTCTCGTCGCGCGCGCGGGTGATCGAGATGACGCGCTTCGCGATCAGCCCGAAGAAGCGGCCGACGACGACGCGGTCGGTGGTCTTCTGGGCGACCGGGATCACCCCGTGGCGGGCGAGCCGGAAGAGGAAGTGGACCGGGCAGCCGCCGACGAAGAGCGGCTCGTAGAGGCTGGTGTGGTTGAGCAGCGCCGCCAGCCGGACGTGGTGCCAGCGGTCGCGCGGCGGGTCGTCGATCCACCGCACGTCGATGCGATAGAAGAGGCGGGTGACGAGCTTGACCGCGAGGAGGAGCAGGAAGACGAGGGCGTCGCGCACGCGGGGTCGGGTGGGGCGGGGGGCCGGGGATCAGGCGGGCTGGCCCGGGCTCCAGGCGTGCGGGAACTCGGTGGGCACCCGCCGCGCCGCGGCGAGGAGCTCGCGGGCGGCGGTCACGTACGGCAGCAGGCGGGCAATGCTGCCGCGCACCAGCTTGAGCTTGCCGGACATCACGGCGAAGAGCGGCTCGATGCGCCCCTCGAGCACCTCGCGCCAGACCGCCGGGGCGGCGGTGACGACGTAGGAGGCCGCCGCCACGTCCGCGTCGGCCGCGGCGCGGGCGTCGCGGCAGTCGCCGTGCCAGAGATCGAGGTAGACGCGGCGCTCGCCGGGCACTCCGCTGGCCTCGTCGGCGGTCATGGCGAAGACCATGGCGCCCTCCCAGCTGGCGGCCGCGCTCCGGTAGGCCTCCGAGGCCGCGATCTCCTCGCGCCAGGCCCGCGCCCAATCCTCGCCGAAAAGCTCTGCCGCCATGCTCGCGACCTCCTGGTCCCGCCGGATCTCGGGTTGGATGATGCGGGATCATATGGGAAATTCGCCCCGCCGGGCGCCGGTGATAGGCTGCGAATCGCTCGAGATGCCGCTCGCGACCACCTCGCCCAGCCCGCCGGTGCCGGCGCAGTCGGCCGGCCGCTCCCGCCGGCCGGCGATCTCCGCCATCGTCACCACCTTCAACGAAGAGGCCAACATCGCCGGCTGCATCGAGTCGCTCCTCTGGTGCGACGAGATCTTCGTCGTCGACTCCTTCTCGACCGACAAGACGCCGGAGATCTCGCGCAGCTTCCCCAACGTGCGCTTCTTCCAGCGCACCTACTACGGGTCGGCGTCGCAGAAGAACTGGGCGATGGACCAGGTCGCCCACGACTGGATCCTCATCTTCGACGCCGACGAGCGCTGCACCCCCGAGCTGCAGCGCGAGATCGAGGCGCTGCTCGCCGCCGGCCCGCGCGCCGAGGGCTACACGATCAAGCGCCGCGTCTACTTCCTGGGGCGCGTCATCCGCTTCTCCGGCTGGCAGCACGACCGCGTGGTGCGCCTGGTCAAGAAGGGCTCGGCGCGCTACCCCAACCGCCGCGTCCACGCCGACATGATCACCCGCGGTCCGACCCCGGTGCTCCGCAACCCGATGGAGCACTACATGGCCGAGTCGCTCGACGAGTACGCGCGGCGAATCGAGAAGTACAGCTTCTGGGGCGCCTCGCAGAACTGGCGCGACGGCCGCCGCTCGGGCTTCGTCGAGGTCTTCGGCCGCTCGATCTGGCGCTTCTTCCGCACCTACATCTTCCAGCTCGGCATCCTCGACGGCATGCACGGCCTCGTCTTCTGCATGCTGCAGTCCTTCGGCAGCTACCTCAAGTGGGCCCTCCTCTGGGGCTGGCACGTCAACGCCGCCCGCGGCCGCATGCCGAGCCTCCCCATCTTCGACGATGACCAGACCACCTGGCGCGGGATCGAGGGCGATAACCCCGGCCCTGGGGCGGCCTCGGCCTCGCGGTAGATAGGCCCATGCCCTCGGCGGAGACGGCGAAGAGAGCGCTCACCCGCCGTTTCCTTCTCGGCGCGGTCCTCGCGCTCCTCCTCTCGATCCACCTCGGCGCTCCTCGCGCCGCCCGGGCGGCGCCGGCCGAGAGCCCCGGAGCGCCCGCGGGTACGATCTCCGGCCGGCTCGTTCCTCCCCGCAACGAGGCGCTGGCCCGCGGACCGCTCGAGGTCCATCTCCAATCGCCGCCGGGCACCCCGGCGGCGCGGGCGATCCGGGCTGCGACCCGCTCCTGCCCGGTAGACGAGGCCGGGGGTTTCCGCTGCGATCTGCCGGCCGGCACGCTGGACCTGCGCCTGCGCCGCGAGGGCTACGTGCCGCTCTACCGCTGGGCCGTTCCGGTTTCGCCGGGCGAAGAGATCCGGCTCGGCCTCCTCGCCCTTGCCCGCGGGGCCTCGATCGCCGGGCGGGTGATGACGACAACGGGGGTGCCCCTCCTCCCCTCCTGCCGCGTCGCGCTGCGGCCGCAGACGGCGGCTGGGCCGGCGTCGCCGGCGGAGCGCGCCCGTCTCGGCGCCCTCGGCGCGGAGGCGGCAGTCGACGCGCGCGGCTTTTTCCAGCTCGCCGGGGTCAGGCCGGGTACCTACGTGCTGACCGCCCGCGAGCCGCGCTTCATGCCGGCCTCGCGGATCATCGTCGTCGAGGCGGCGCGAGAGACCGAGCTCGTGGAGCCGCTGCGGCTCGCGCCGCCGCTCCGCCTCGAGGTCGCCGTCGATCCGCCCCTCGATCCCTGGCAGCAGCCGTGGCGGCTCGCGCTCCATCCGCTCGCCGCCGGGCCCGACGACGATCGGCCGCGCGAGACCGGCGGCGCTCTCTCGGCGGAGGGGGTCTTTCGCCGCGAGGACCTGGCGCCGGGCGCCTACGGGATGGAGGTCCTCGACAGCCGGGGCGAGAGCTTCCTCACGGAGAGCCTCGACCTCGACGGCGACCGCGCTCTCTCCCGCGAGCTGCCGCTCCTCTGGGTCGCGGGTACCGTGGCGGTGGGCGAGCGACCGATCGCGACCGAGCTCCGCTTCCGCCGCGGCGGCAGCCGCGACGGCCAGGTCCGCCTGAGGTCGGACGAGAAGGGAAAATTCACCGGAGTGCTGCCGCGGGAAGGGCGATGGTGGATCGAGGTGGTGGCGGTTGGCAAGACCGTTCACGGCTTCGAGATCCGCCGCGCGCCCGGCGCCCGCGAGGCGAAAGTCGAGATCCGGATCCCCGATACGCGGGTCGTCGGCGAGGTGGTCGACGAGGCCGGGTCGCCGGTCGCCGAGGCGTTGGTCGAGGTCGTGGGCCTGCTCGATCCGCCGGACCTCGAGTCGACGACCTCGGGAGCCGACGGCCGCTTCGAGATCCGTGGCCTCCCCTATGGCACGCTTCACGCCGAGGCCGAGGTCGAGGCCGGCGACCGCCATCTCGCCTCCGCGCCGACGCCGGTCTCCCTCGACCGCGGTCACGAGATCGCGTCGTTGCGCCTGACCGTCTTCGCAGAGACGGCGCTCGCCGGCCGGGTGAGCGGCCCAGGAGGGCCGGTCGCCGGCGCCTTCGTCCTCGCCAATCCCCGCACCGCCGAGCTGCCCTTCGCCGCATCGCGCGACGCCACGACCGATCCCGAGGGGCTCTTCCACCTGTGGCTCCCCGCCGCCGCGGTGGACGCCCAACTGGTCGTTATGGCGCCGGGCCTGAGCCTTCAGGTCCTGCGGGTGCCGGCGCCATTCACCGCGCCGCTCGCGATCGCCGTCGAGCCCGCCGGCGGCACCCTCGTTCTCGCGACGGATTCCGGGCGCGCCTTCCCCAGCCCGCTCGATAGCGGCGCCGGCGAGCGCCTTCCGCTCGTCGTCGCCGACGGCCAGCCGATCGCGCTCGCGCTCCTCCGGCAGTGGGCCGGCATGAACGGGACGGCCGGCGGCGGCGCGATGTCTTTCCCGGCGATGCCGGCCGGGGACTACGCGGCCTGCCTGCTCACCCTCCGCGAGCAGATCGAGGCCTTCCTGGGAATCGCCGCGCCGCGCGCCGGGAGCTGCGCGCACGGCTATCTCTCCGCGGGCGGTGAGCTCCGCCTGACGCTCCCCGCCGAGAAAGCCCCCCTGTAACCTTTCCTCCCCCTCCGGCGTAAGGTCGGGTCAGGGGCGATCGCCCCGGCTTCAGAGACTCGGGAGGGACGGCGATGACGGACTTGCTGCGGGACGTGCGCTATGCGGGCCGGATGCTCCGGAAGAGCCTCGGCCAGACCTTCGTGGCGGTGATCGCCCTCGGGCTGGGGATCGGCCTCGCCACCACGGCGTTCTCGATCGCCTGGGGGGCGCTCATGCGCGGGCTCCCCTTCCCGCGCGCCGATCGCATCGTCCACATCGCTCTCGCCGACCCCTCTCACCCGCAGAACCGCCTGGACCTCAACCCCCTGGACTTCAACGATTGGCGGACGCGCCAGACCTCGTTCGAGTCGCTCTCCGGCTACTACAACGGGACCATCAACCTGAGCGGCGGCGAGCGCCCCGAGCGCTTCCAGGGCGCCTTCATCTCGGCCAACACCTTCGACCTGCTGCGCGTCAGGCCGCTCCTCGGCCGCGGCCTGCGCGCCGGCGAGGACGACCTCCGCACGCCGCTGGTGGCGGTGATCTCGCACCACCTGTGGCGGACCCGCTACGGCGGCGAGGCGGCCGCCGTCGGCCGGCCGATCCGGGTCAACGGCCAGGCGGCGATCATCGTCGGCATCATGCCCGCCGGCTTCGCCTTCCCCTACCGCGAGGACGTCTGGGTGCCGCTGCGGTTGGATTCGGCGAAGCTCAAGCGCGGCGAGGGGCAGACCCTCGAGGTCGTCGGACGGCTCAAGGACGGCGTCTCCCCGGCCAAGGCGCAGGCGGAGATGGACGCCGTCGCGAGCGCCCTCGCCCGCGAGTATCCGTTGACCAACCGCAACCTGGTGAAGACGCGGGTGCAGAGCTATGCCGCGGCCGCCATCGGCGATCAGGCGACGGGGATGCTCTGGATCATGGTGGCCTTCGGCGTCGTGGTCCTCCTCATCGCCTGCGCCAACGTGGCGAGCCTGATGGTCGCCCGCGCCTCGACCCGCACGCGCGAGCTCGCCATCCGCTCCGCGCTCGGCGCCGGGCGGCGGCGGGTGATGATCCAGCTGCTCCTCGAGAGCACCCTCCTCGCCGTCCTGGGGGCGGCCCTGGGGCTGCTCCTGGCGAGCATCGGCGTCGGCCTCTTCAATGCCGCGCTGGCGCTCAATGTCGACAACGCGCCGCCGTTCTGGATCGTCATCGCGGTCGACCGCATGGCGCTCGCCTTCACCCTCGCCCTGACGCTCCTCTCCGGCATCGCCTGCGGCCTGCTGCCGGCGCTCCAGGCCTCGCGGGCGGACGTCAACGAG
>DATBQN010000388.1:0-7068 GCA_036560825.1 Thermoanaerobaculia bacterium | reverse complement strand
TCGCCTCGTCGATCCCTGCGAGCGTCACGGCGGGCGCGCCCGCGCGGCGGAGCATCCCGTACAGCCGGCGCACCGATCCCGAGACGGGCAGAAGGCGGACCGACCCGTCGGCAGCGATGACGAAGTCGAGCCGGTCCCCCTCGCTCAACCCGAGATGGCTCCGCACCTCCTTAGGGAGGGTGACCCGCCCTCTGCTCTTGACCGTCGCTGTGGGCATCGAAATCTCCTAGTCACATGGTAAGGGTAGCAAGCCGGAGGGCGCGGGTTCTGGTTTAGAATCGGGCTTCTCATGGCTTCATTGGAGCGCTTCGCCCATCGGGTGAACCTGCGGCCGGCGTCGCCCCGCGACGCCGATCTCCTCCGCCAGTGGCGCGCCGAGCCCTCGGTGCGGCGCTACCAGCCGCTCAACGAGCTCCCCACCGCGCAGCTCCGCGCCGACGTGGCGAGCCAGCGGATCGCCGACCTCTACCGCGGCCGCGGCGAGAAGTTCCAGTGGATCGTCGAGGTGGACAGCGAGCCCGCGGGGTGGATCACCCTCGTGGTGAGCAACTGGGAGCACGGCCTGGCCGAGGTCGGCTACGCCCTCTCCTCCCCGTTCCAGAGCCGCGGGCTGATGACCGACGCCCTCGGCCAGCTCCTCGCCGACCTCTTCGCCAACACCCTCGTCGAGCGCGTCGAGGCGCGCTGCGCGATCGAGAACGCCGGCTCGCAGCGGGTGCTGGAGAAGAACGGCTTCGTCCGCGAGGGCCTCCTCAAGGGCTACTTCAAACTGCGCGGCCGCCGGGTCGACAACTACCTGTACGCGCTGCTCCGCGAGGACTACTTCGCGCAGCCGCACCGCTAGACTGACAACTTCTCTAAACGATCTCGATCCGCGGCGGCCCGGCGAGCACCTCGCCGATCTCGGCGGCGTGGTGGCCGGCCTCGAGGAGGGCCTGGAGGAGCGCCGCGGCGCGCTCGGCGGGGACGGCGAGGAGGAGGCCGCCCGAGGTCTGCGGGTCGACGAGGAGCTCCCTCTCGGTGCGGCCGAGCCGCGGCGCGACGGTCAGGCTGGCGCGGACGTTCTCCTCGTTGGCGGCGGTGCAGCCCGTCGTCACCCCGCTCTTCGCCAGCCGGTGGAAGCCGTCGTGCACCGGCAGGCTGGCGAAGGCGATGCGGAGGCCGGCGCCGGACGCCCGCGCCATCCCCAGCGCGTGGCCGGTCAGCCCGAAGCCGGTGACGTCGGTCGCCGCGGTCGCCCCGTGGGCGAGAGCTAGGCGCGACGCCGCCTCGTTCAGCCGCTCCATCTCGCGGAGCGCCGGCTCGAGGCCGGCCGCGTCGAGCTTGTCGAATTTGAAGGCGTTGATGAGCACCCCGGTGCCGAGCGGCTTGGTGAGCAGGAGCCGCTCGCCGGGGAGCGCCCCGGCGTTGGTGAGCAGGCGGTCCCGCGCCGCTTCTCCGATCACCGCGAGGCCGAACTTGAGCTCGGGATCGCGCACCGAGTGGCCGCCGAGGAGCGCCGCGCCCGCCTCGGCGAGCGCCTCCGCGGCACCCTTCAGGATTCCCGCCAGCGCGTCCTCCGGCAGGTCCTCGGGGAAGCAGCAGAGGTTCAAGGCGAAGAGCGGCCGGCCGCCCATCGCGTAGACGTCCGAGATCGCGTTGGCCGCCGCCACCCGGCCGAAGCGGCGCGGATCGTCGCAGACCGGGGTGATGAAATCGGCGGTCGCCACGAGCGCGTGGCCGCCGAGCAGGTAGACCCCGGCATCGTCGGCCGTTTCAGGGCCGACCAGGACCCGCTCGTCCCCGCCTGCCAGGCGGGTGAGCGGGGCGATCAGTTGCGCCAGGTCCCCCGGACCGATCTTGGCCGCTCAGCCGCCGGTGGTGGCGCAGGCGGTCAGGCGGAACTTGCGACGCATCCATGCCATGGACGGCATCATATCCGCCGGCGCAACCTCGGCCCGGTTCCTGCGTACGAAGACTACGGTTGCGCGACGGCGCCGCGGGTCGTCTGGCCCCTGGCGGCGCGATCGTCCGCGCAGCCCTTTCCACTCCCAGGGACTTGGCCAGTCAAAAAGGAGGCTCTAGACATGCATCGGGTCGTACTGAAGAGCGGGTTGACCGGCGCCATCGCCATCCTGGCAATCGCTGCGGCGCTCTCGACCAGCGCTCTCGCCGCTGCCGCGGGCAGCGGAGTCACCTTCATGAACGGCAGCAACCACAAAGTCGACCTCTACACCCGCTATGGGGGCAGCTCTTGTGACAGCGCGACGACGGCGAAGAAGGTCACCGTCGACGCCGGCCAGAGCGGCTCCGTCGATTCCGGCGATTCCAAGGTCTGCTACTGCCTGACCGTCCCCGAGCGGGGCGACTGCGACGGCGGCTGGCTGCAGGCCGCCGCCGGCTCCACCCAGCGGCTGCAGTAAAACCCATCTGTCGCGACCGGAGGGGCGAGTCGTCCCTCCGGTCCGGCTTCTCTCATTTTCTCCTTGGCAGGGGCAGTGACTCTCGGTACCTGACAGCAGAACCGCGCGACGGCAGAGGATTTCATCCATCGAGCCTCCTTCCCGCTTTCTTCGTAGAATCGCGCGTGAACGAGAAAGAGGGTGGCTCATGGCGGAGACGACGACAGGCAGGCAGACGGCGCTCGTCACCGGCGCTTCGGGCGGGATCGGATTGGCGCTGGCGCGGCGGCTGGCCGCCGGCGGCTTCGACCTCGTGCTCACGGCGCGCAGCGGCGGGCGCCTGGAGGAGCTGGCGCGCGAGCTCGAGGAGCGCCATCGCTCGCGAGTGCGCGTCATCGCCCGCGACCTCGCGGCGCCGGAGGCGCCGGCCGCCATCGCGGACGAGCTCGCCCGCGAGGGGATCGACGTGGACGTCCTCGTCAACAACGCCGGCTACGGCACCTACGGCCCGTTCGCCGAGACCGACCTCGCGGCCGAGCTCGGCATGCTGCAGCTGAACGTGGTGGCGCTCACCCACCTCACCAAGCTCTTCCTGCGGCCGATGCTCGTTCGCCGCCGCGGCCGCATCCTGAACGTCGCCTCGACCGCCGCCTTCCAGCCGGGACCCCTGATGGCGGTCTACTACGCCACCAAGGCCTACGTGCTGTCGTTCTCCGAGGCGCTCGCCGAGGAGCTCGCGGGGAGCGGCGTCACGGTGACCGCCCTCTGCCCCGGCCCGACCACGTCCGGCTTCCAGGAGCGGGCGGCGATGGAGGGCTCGCGGCTCGTCGCCGGCAGGATGATGATGACCTCCGAGGCGGTCGCCGAGGCGGGCTACCGCGGCCTCCTCGCCGGCCGGCGGATCGTCATCCCGGGCTGGAAGAACCGGCTCCTCGCCCAGTCCGTGCGCCTCACCCCGCGCCGGGTGACGACCTTCGTCGTCCGCAAGATGCAGGAGCGGACAGGCGCCGCCTGACGAGGCGCGAGATTCCCTTCACCCGGGCTAAACTACGCCTTCCGGAGCGACCGATTCCGCGATCGATTCGAGGGTGGATCGATGGCGTCCAACCGCCTTTCAGGAGGGGGATTCATGACCAGCAAACTGTCGACCGCGCTGCTCGCCGAGTTCATCGGCACCTTCGCGCTGATCTTCATCGGCGCCGGAACGGTGGCGCTCAACTGCCACCTGGTGGGAATCGCGCTCGCCCACGGCCTGGTGATCCTCGGCTTCGCCTACGCCTACGGCCACATCTCCGGCACCCACATCAACCCGGCGGTGACGGTGAGCGTCTGGGCCGCCGGCGAGATGGAGGCGGTGCGCGCCGGCTCCTACATCGTCGTCCAGCTCCTCGGCGGCATCGCCGGCGCGCTCGCCCTGCGCTGGGTGCTCGGCGGCACGGCGACCGGCCTCGGGGCCACCACCCTCGCCCAGAGCCTGAAGGTCGGGGACACCACCATCACCGTCAGCGGGGCGATCGGCTTCTTCGTCGAGGCGCTCATCACCTTCTTCCTCGCCAACGCGGTCTTGAACGCCGGCGTCAGCGGCAAGGCGACGACCCAGGGCGGCCTCGCCATCGGCCTCACCCTCACCTTCTGCATCCTGATGGCCGGCCCGCTCACCGGCGGCTCCGCCAACCCGGCGCGCACCCTGGGACCGGCGATCGCCTCCGGCAACTACGCCGACATCGGGGTCTACTTCGGGGGGCAGATCGTCGGCGCGCTCGCCGCCGGCCTCCTCTACCGCGGCGTCTTCGCCAAGGCGGACGCCTAGACGGCTCAGGCGCGGGCGGGGACGGGCGCGATCGTCGCCAGCGGCTCGACCATGCCGTCGAGCGGCGAGGAGGCGGCGGCGTAGAGCTTGCGCGGGATGCGGCCGGCGTGCGCCGCGAGCCAGCCGGCCTCGACGGCCAGGCGCATGGCGCGCGCCATGCGGATCGGCTCGCGGGCCTCCGCCACGGCGGTGTTCATCAGCACGCCGTCGGCCCCCAGCTCCATGGCGAGGGCCGCGTCGCTCGCCGTGCCGACGCCGGCGTCGACGATCACCGGGACCTTCGCCTGCTCGAGGATGATGCGCAGGTTCGCCGGGTTGCGGATGCCCATCCCCGAGCCGATCGGCGCGCCGGCCGGCATGACGACGGCCGCGCCCAGCTCCGCGAGCTTCCGGCACACCACCGGATCGTCGTTGGTGTAGGGGAGGACGACGAACCCCTCGGCGACCAGCCGCGCGGTCGCCTCGAGCAGCGCGGCGTTGTCGGGGAAGAGGGTCCGCGGGTCGCCGATCACCTCGAGCTTGATCCAGTTCCAGCCGCCCACCTCGCGCGCCAGGCGCGCCGTGCGCACCGCCTCGTCGGCGGTGTAGCAGCCGGCGGTGTTGGGGAGGAGCAGGTAGCGCTCGCGGTCGATGGCGTCGATCAGCGAGCTCTTGCCGCGGGCGTCGAGGTTGGCGCGCCGCAGGGCGACGGTCACCATCTCGGTGCCCGACGCCGCGAGCGCCGCCGCCATGGTCTCCAGATCGCCGTACTTGCCGGTCCCCAGGATGAGCCGCGAGCGGAAGGTGCGGCCGGCGATGACGAGCGGTTCGATGTCGGTCGAGGCGAGGGTCGAGAGCATGAGTCCTCCTGCGGGGTCATTCTAGCTCCCACCACGAACCCGCCCCCCTCCTGGCCTCCCCCCTGCCCCAACCGCCCCCTCCCAGGGGGGAGGGACGCGAGTGCCATCGCTCACTCGTTGCAGCCGTCTAGCAGGTGTTCGGCCCGCGCGTCGCGTGGAAGCGCACGGGCTCGCTCCGGCGGTCGAGCGCGACGACGTGGAAGGGCCGCGAGGAGACGATGCAGCGGCAGTCGGGACCTGGGTACTGCTCGAGGACGTCGATGCGCAGGCCGGTCGCGTCGCGGACGATCCCCTGGATGGTGACCTTGGCGACGCAGCCCTGGGTGGGGAGCGCAGCGGCGATGACCATCCGGCGGCTGAAGTCGACCGGCGGCCGGGCCTCCGCGACGGCGAGGCCGGCCCAGAGCGCCCGGTAGCCGGCGTCGTCGCGCACCACCTCCTGGACGGCGGCGCCGCTCTGGCCTGGGACGGCGGCCTGGACGAGGGTGGTGAACGCGATGGGCTCGGCGGCCGGCGGCACCGGGTCGGCTCGATTCGCGGGCGAGATCCTCACCGAGCCGGCGCAGGCGAGGAGGAGAGCCGTCTCGAAGGCGAGGAGGCCGGCGCAGCGGAGCGCACGCACCCCCCTATTCCGCCAGCACCGGCTCCGGCACCGGATCGAGGATGCGATTGGCGGCGTCGACGAAGACGAGCGTCGGCTGGAGCGTCCGCGCCGATTTCTCGTCGTACTGGGCGTAGCTCGCGAGGATGACCAGATCGCCTCGGCTCGCCTTGTGCGCCGCGGCGCCGTTGAGGACGATCTCCCCAGCTCCCCGGCGGCCGGGGATGGCATAGGTGGCGAAGCGCTCGCCGTTGGTGACGTTGTAGATCTCCACGCGCTCGTAGTTGAGCAGATCCGCCGCCTCCATGAGCACCGGGTCGATGGTCACCGACCCCTGGTAGTCGAGGTCGGCTCCGGTCACCGTGGCGCGGTGGATCTTCGACTTGAGAAGTGTGCGTTCCATGAATCTTCTAACCTCCAGGACGCGCGGAATCATCCCGCGAGCCCACTAGCGTAGTGCCCCTGCCGCCATCCCGCGGGACGCTCCGGGGGGCGACGAGACGTCATCGCCGACCGCGAGCTGGACGTTGTCGATCAAGCGGGTGCCGCCGATCCGCACGGCGAGCGGCAGCACCACCCGGCCGGCGAGCGCCTCGACCGGCTGGAACGTCCGCGCGTCGACCACCTCGGCGTAGTCGAGGCGCGCCAGCGGCTCGCTATCCACGACCCGGCGGACGATCGCCCGCACCTCGCCGGCGCGCCGCTCGCCCGCCGCCACCGCCTGCCGGGCGGCCTCCAGTGCCCGATGGAGGACCGGCGCCGCCCGCCGTTCCGCGGGCGAGAGGTAGGCGTTGCGCGACGAGAGGGCGAGGCCGTCGGCCTCGCGGATGGTCGGCGCCGGCACGATCTCGACGCCCAGGTGGAGGTCCTCGACCATCCGCCGCACCACCGCGACCTGCTGCGCGTCCTTCTCGCCGAAGACCGCGAGGTCGGGGCGGACGAGGTTGAAGAGCGCGCAGACGACCGTCGCGACGCCGGTGAAGTGCCCCGGCCGGGAGGCCCCTTCGAGCCCGTCGGCTGGCCCGCCGGGGACGACCGCGGTGGCGTGGCCGGGCGGGTAGATGGTCTCGACCGCGGGGAGGAAGAGGAGGTCGCAGCCGGCGCCCGCGAGCAGCCCGGCGTCGCGCTCCGGGCTCCGCGGGTAGCGCGCGAAGTCCTCTCCCGGCCCGAACTGGGCGGGGTTGACGAAGACCGAGACGACCACGCGGTCGGCCCGCTCGCGCGCCACGCCGACGAGCGACAGGTGCCCCGCGTGGAGCGCGCCCATGGTGGGCACGAGCCCCACGCGCTCGCCGCGGTTCCAGAGGGAGACCTCGCGGCGGAGATCGGCCTCCGCCCGGACGTTGCGCATGGCGGTCCGCGGCCCTAGCCGTAGAGCTTCTTCAAGTCCTCGGCCGGGCGCGCCGGACCGCTGCCGTAGGTCTCCTCGGGGGACGG
>DATBQN010000387.1:0-4226 GCA_036560825.1 Thermoanaerobaculia bacterium | reverse complement strand
CGCTCTTCAACCTGCTGTGCCTGCCGGCGATGGGCAACTTCGACGACGCCCAGGCGTTCGTCACCATCAGCGCCGCCTCCGAGTACTGCCGCAAGAAGCGGGCGTTCTTCATCGTCGACATCCCGCCGCGGGTGCAGACGGTGGACGACATGCTCGGCTGGTCGAACGACTACGGCAACGCCCTCGCCTACACCATGGCGGTCTACTTCCCGCGGCTGGTGCTGCCTGATCCGCTCAACGACTACCGGCCGCGGAACGTCGGCCCCAGCGGCACGCTCGCCGGCGTCTACGCCCGCACCGACACCACCCGCGGCGTGTGGAAGGCGCCGGCCGGCGTCGACGCCGTGCTCATGGGCGTCGACGTGGCGGTGCGGCTCAACGACGACCTCAACGGGCTGCTCAACCCGCGCGGCATCAACGTGCTGCGCTCGTTCCCCATCTACGGCAACATCGCCTGGGGCGCGCGCACGCTGGCCGGCGCCGACCCCCTGAGCAGCGAGTACAAGTACATCAACGTGCGCCGCCTGATGAGCTACGTCGAAGAGAGCATCTTCCGCAGCATGAAGTGGGCCGTCTTCGAGCCCAACAACGAGACCCTGTGGGGCAAGATCCGGCTGCAGATCAACGGCTTCCTGAGCTCCCTCTTCGCCGCCGGCGCCTTCCAGGGCGCCACCCCGGCGACCTCGTACTTCGTGCAGTGCGACGGCAAGACCACGACCCCGCTCGACATCGACCTCGGGGTGGTCAACGTGCTCGTCGGCATAGCGCCGGTGAAGCCCGCCGAGTTCATCGTCCTCCAGTTCCAGCAGATCGCCGGCCGCACCGCCTGATCTGCGCCCGGCCCAACGTCCGAGAAAGGAGATCGCCATGGCAGCTCCCAGTTCCATCCGGC
Organism: Thermoanaerobaculia bacterium; assembly: GCA_036560825.1. Lineage (GTDB taxonomy): Bacteria > Acidobacteriota > Thermoanaerobaculia > Multivoradales > UBA5704 > DATBQN01. The sequence continues at coordinate 3,334 of DATBQN010000387.1, read as the reverse complement.
CGACCATCATGGATCCGCTGCTCAACTACCGCTTCCTGGTCAGCTGGGGTCCTTCGACGGGCGGCAATCTCACCGTCGTAGCCGGCGTCAGCAAGGTCTCTTCGCTGTCGCGGACGACGGAGAAGGTCGAGTACCGCGAGGGCGGCGCCTCGCAGCACACGCGGCTGATCCCCGGCCAGACCAAGTACGGCGAGATCAACCTCGAGCGCGGCATCATCCTCGACATCGCCTTCGAGCAGTGGGCCAACCAGCTCTGGTACTACCAGAACTCCGGCGCCTTGGGCCAGCTGGTGTCGCTCGCCAACTACCGCAAGACGATCGAGATCGACCTCTGCAACCAGGCGGGTCAGATCATGATGAGCTACTTCATCTTCAACGCCTGGCCGTCGAAGTATCAGTCGATGCCCGACCTGAACGCCCAGGACGGCGCCACGGTCGCGCTCGAGACGCTGACGCTGCAGAACGAGGGTTGGGTGGTGACCTACGCCGTGCAGGACACCTCCGGCTATCCGACGGTCGCCAACGACACCGCGCCGGTGATCGCCGGGGTGACGCCGCCTTCGTAACGCCGGATGCGCACCCTCACCACCCGCCGAGCTCTCGAGGCTTGGGAACGGGGCCAGCGCGCCGACCCGCAGGGGCGGGCGCTGGCCCTGCTCGCCGCGGTGCTCCCCGACGTCGCGCCGGAGCGCCTGACCCATCTGCCCCTCGGGCAGCGGGACGCCCTGCTGATCCGCCTGCGCGAATGCACGTTCGGCAGCCAGGCGAAGATCTTCGTCCAGTGCCCGCGCTGCGACGCGCGCCTGGAGTATCCCCTCGACCTGAGGGCCTACGACGCCGCCGGCGCGCTCGCGCGCCGCCCGGCGCCGGGGCCTTTGTCCGCCCTGGGCTTCGAGATTCGCTTCCGCCTGCCGAGCGGCGAGGATCTGGTCGCGATGTCGCGCTGTCCCGACGTCGAGACGGCGCGGGCCCTCCTGGTCTCGCGCTGCGTCCTCGCCGCCGAGCGGGCCGGCCGGCCGGTGCCGCCGGAGGAGCTGCCGGAGGCGGTGCTCGAGCTCCTCGGCCGCGAGATGGAGGAGCTCGATCCCCTGGCCTATCTGCCCCTCGCGATCGACTGCCCGCGCTGCGCCCACCAGTGGCTGGCGTTGCTGGAGGCCGGCGCCTTTCTCTGGCAGGAGATCAGCGTCTCCGCCGAGCGGCTGCTCCGCGACGTCCACGCGCTGGCGCTCGCCTACGGCTGGAGCGAGACCGAGATCCTCGGCATGAGCGACGCGAGGCGGAAGTTCTACCTCTCGCAGATCCCGCCGTCCGCCGCCGCATCGCCCGCCGCGCCGGGCAAGGCACGCCAGAGGCCCTGACCCGCGGGGTGCGCGCATGGCCGATTACCTGACCCGGCTGGCCTGGCGGGCCCTGGCGTTGCTGCCTCTGGTGCAGCCGCGGATCGCCTCGCGCTTCGCCGAGGACGCCGAGGAGCGGCTCGACCTGCCGCCGGAGCGGGACGCCGACCCAGGGATGGGCGAGCGCATCCCGATCCTGGAGCCGCCGGAGGCGGATCAAGGGACCGGCCGGTCCGCGGCATCGCGCCCGGGGAGCGCGGCGCCGCCCCACGCCGCCGGTCGGCGCGGAGATCCGTCCGCGAGCCCCGAGGACGATCTCCTCGCCGCAGCGGCCGGGGCGGATCCCGATCCGGCTGCCGAGCCGCTGGAAGCGGAGCCCGAGGCGCGCGCCGCGAGCGAGTGGACTGAGGGAGCGCGGAGCGAAGGGCGGCCGGCGGCGACAGCCGCTCCCGATGCTCCTGAAAGGACTCCGCGGCGAGAGGGGCCGGCTCCGTCTCAGGAGAGCACGCCCGAGAGCGTTCCAGAGCGTTCGCCGCTGGCGCTCTTGCCGGGGCGTGTGAGCGAGCCTTGGCTGGTCCCTGCAAGAGAGGGTCCGACGGAACCGCTGCGGGCCACGCCGGCTTCCTTGCCGGAGAGCTCGCTCGCTGCACCCGTGCTTCCACACGGAGAGGCGCTCGAACCTATCCTGAGCCCCACGGCGCTGGCCGCAGGGCCGTCCGCACCGGAAGGCACCGCTTCCGGCAGGGTGCAGCAACTCCGCGAGCCCACGGGAGATGCCGGAGTGACCCCACCTGAACCCTCTGAGTCGACCACTGCTGGAGAGGATGCGGCCTCTCCGGCGAGCTCTCGGTCGATCCACGCGCCGGTCCCCTCCGGAGCGCCTGCAGGGCTCGTCGAGAGACGGCCGCTGGAGATCCTTCTCGCGACGCCGGGCGGCGATGCTTCCGGGCGAGAGGCTCTCGCATCAGAGGCTCGAGAGCCGCAGGTCGCTCGAAACGTCGCGGGCATTTCTGAAAAAGAGGAAGGCGAGGGATCGCGGCAAGGGGTACCGGCATCCTCTCAGGAGAGCGCGCCCGCGAGGGTTCGAGAGCGTTCCATGCTGGCAGCGGCAGGCGGGGAGACCGCCGAAGAGACTTCGAGCGACGCGCTGCCGGTCGCCAATCCCGTCGCGGCGGAAAGCGGCGCGCTAAGCACGGCGCAGCGGCGCCCTGAAGGCGCCGTCGATTTGAGTGTGCCGCAGGCCGCGTCTCCGGTATTGGCTGCTGCCGAGGAGAGTGCCGCTGTCCAGGGTCGCGCGGCAGCTCTTCCGACTCCGCTCTCGCCGGGGCGGGTGAGCGAGCCTGGGCTGGTCCCTGCAAGGAGGGGGCCGACGGAGCCGCTACGGGCTATGCCGGTTTCCCTGCCGGAGAGCTCGCTCGCTGCACCCGTGCTTCCGCATGGAGAGAGGCTGGAACCTGGCTCAAGTCAGACGCCGACCGCGAGCCCATCCGGGCCGGGAGGTGTGGTTCCCGGCACGGTGCAACGGCTCCCCGAGCCCACGGGCGTCGCCGGATTGACGCCTCCTAGTGCATCGCAAGCTTCGCCTCCTGCGTTCTCTGCTGCCGAAGAGGGTGCCGTCGCGACGAATCGCGCGGCAGCTCCTTCCATACCGCTCTCGACGGAACAGGCGAGTGATTTCGGTAGGGTCGCTGAACGAGACGAGCCGACGGAGTCGCCGCGGGTGAGCCCTCTCGGACCGGGAGGTGCGGTTTCCGATACGGTGCAGCGGCTCCCCGAGTCCACGGCCGGCGCCGGCGCGACGCCACCTGCGTCGTCTGCATTGGCTGCCGCTGGAGAGGGCGCACCGCCTCCGGCGAGCTCTCGATCCGTCGCGGTGGAAAGCGGCGCACCGGCTGGCGCTGGAGAGGGCGCGGTGTCTCCGGCGGGCTCGGGCGCTCAAGAGCTCGCTCGAAACGTTGCGGGCATGACGCCGGACTCCAGGTACGAAGCGTCGGTGA
>DATBQN010000386.1:0-7435 GCA_036560825.1 Thermoanaerobaculia bacterium | reverse complement strand
CCCCTCGGCGCTCCTCGCCGCCCTCGTCGCTTCGGGCCTGCCGCCCTACCCATTCACCTTCGGCGGCTTCCCACCCCCGCGCGCCGGCAAGCGGCGGAGCTTCTACCGCCGCCTGGGCGGCCTCGGCCACACCCTCGTCGTCTACGAGTCCCCTCACCGGCTCCTCGCCAGCCTCGCCGACGCCCTCGCCGAGCTAGGAGACCGGCCCGCCGCCGTCGCCCGCGAGCTCACCAAGCTCCACGAGGAGATCCTCCGCGGCCCCCTCTCTGAGCTTCTCGCGGGTCTGGCGGAGCGCCCCGCTCTCAAGGGAGAATTCACCGTGGTGATCGGGACGAGCACGCCCTTGGCGGAAGCACGGCCGGCGGACCGCGAAGAAACGGAATGAGAAGATGACGAAGAGAATCTTACCCATCGAAAAGTCGGAAGACGATTGGTTCGAGTACCGGCTCGAATCCGACCCGCGCTTCCTGGCCCGGGTCGAGTCGGCGCGCAAGAGCCTGCGCGCCGGGCGGGGCATCCCGCTGGAAGAGGCCCCCGAGTGAGCCCGCTGCCGTGGGGCCGCCAGGCCCTGCTTCGCCGCACTTCTCCCCGCTCTGTCAGGTAGCCGCTCCTGGCCCGCCGGGCGGAATCGCCCGTATACAGGGGGAAGCCCGAGGCATCGGGCCGGGAACTCCGGCTCGATCCGTGCGTTATGGTTGGCTGGAGACGAATGGTGATCCAGCCCCTCGCCATGCTCAGAGAGCCCCCAGAGGCCGACGACCTGCCGGAAGACGAGCCCGGGTACCCACTGAAATATCCCACCGCCGCCGCCCACCCCGCCCACGTCGCCCACGCTGCCGATGCCGCGAGCGACGCCGAGCTGATGGAGCGGCTGCGCTCGGCGGACGACCGCGAGGCGTTCGGCCGGCTCGTCGACCGCCACAAGGATGCGGTGGTCGGCTACCTCGCCCGCCTCACCGGCAGCCGCGAGCGCGCCGAGGACCTCGGCCAGGAGACCTTCCTGCGCCTCTACCGCGCCGCTCCCGGCTACGTCGAGCAGGGCCTGCTGCGGGCCTTCCTGTTCCGCATCGCCACCAACCTCGCCCACTCCGAGGAGCGCCGCGAGCGGCGGCTGCGCCTGCTCGCGCCGTTCTTGAAGGCGAGCCCGCACGCCGAGGCGGCGGCGCCGCTCGGGCTGCTGCGGGAGGAGATCCAGCGCGAGGTGACGGCGGCGGTCTCGGCGCTGCCGATGAGCTACCGGGTGCCGCTCGTCCTCCACGAGATCGAGGGGTGGGCCTACGGCGACATCGCCCGCGCCCTCTCGCTGTCCGAAGGGACCGTCAAGTCGCGGATTTTCCGCGGGCGCGAGCGCCTGCGGCGGGGGCTCGCCCCCTATTGGCATGGAGGTGTCGCATGGAAGACGAGCGAGTAGACCGGCTGCTCCGGACGCTCCGCGAGGTGCCGCCCGCGAAGGCGGCGCCGGACTTCACCGCGCGGGTGCTCGCCCGCCTGGACGCCCCGGAAGGGGCTTCCGCAAACTGGCTGCCGCGGCTCACTCTCCCCGCGGCTGCGCTGGCGGCGACTCTCGTGGTCGCCGCCAGCCTCTTGTTCACGGAGACGCAGACCCCGGTCCCGCAGGCCCGCCCGTCGGCGCAGGCGGCGGCGCGGACCGGCTCTGGGGCGCCCGCCGCGCATTCCCCGTCGGCGGCGCCCGTGCGCACCGCGGACGCGCTGCGCGACGACCGCGTGCGGCGGATGCTCGCCCAGATCCGCAGCGAGCACGTGCGCCTGGAGAGCGATCTGCAGCGCCTGCGCCAGGCCGGCGGCCAGCCGGTCCTCTACGTGGGCGGCGACGAGCAGCTCGACCTCATCGTGAACCTCAACCGGGTGCGCGACCTGCCGGCGCGGCAGGCGCGGCCGGTCGCCAATCCGCGTCCGGACCCGCTGTCGAACCAGACCTTCTGATGTCTATCGCTTCCGGCGGAGAGTCATGACCTTGGAACTAGGAGGAAGAAAGCTCATGCGACGTCCAGTTGGTCGAGAGACCGCACTCTGTTGGCTCGCCGGCCTGGGGCTCCTGCTGGGAGCGGCGGCGGGCCAGGCGACGCCCCTCGCGGGCGCCGCGGAAGCCTCCAACGCCTCCGCCGCCGCGCCGTCGACGGCGGCGGGCGAGAAGGCCCCGACCAAGACCATCCAGACGCAGAAGATCGTCGTCATGGACGACGAGAACGGCGACCATCCGATCGAGTATCGCGGGCTCGGCAAGACCGTGCCGCGCGGCTACCTGGGCGTGGGGCTGACCGATCTCACGCCGGAGCTGCGCAGCCACTTCGGGGTGCCCCAGGAGTCCGGGGTGATGGTCTCGAAGGTGGATTCCGGCAGCCCGGCCGAGAAGGCGGGCATCAAGGTCGGCGACATCCTGACCTCGATCGACGGCAAGCCGGTCGCCACCAGCTTCGACATCCGCCAGCGCATCCGCGGCGCCGAGGACGGGGCCGCGGCGTCGGTCGAGGTGTGGAGGAACGGCAAGGTTCAGACCCTGACCGCCAACCTCGAGAAGCGCGAGCGGCCGGCGCTCGACATCGCGCCGCTCCTCATCCGCAAGAAGGACGGCGACCGCATGATCCTCTCCCTCGACGGCGAGGAGCTTTCCGACAAGTTCGCCCTGCCGCTCCTGGCGCCGGGCGCCGGCGGTCCCCGGGTCCGCGTGCAGACGCTCAGCGGCCGCGAGGCGGAGCTCGAGAAGCGTCTCAAGGAGCTCGAGAAGCGCATCCACGACCTCGAGCGCCAGCTCGGCGCCGCCGCCCCCAAGCACTGACGGCCGCGTTGCGGCCCGCAGCACGAGGCCCCTTCCACGACGGGAGGGGCCTTCGTTATCTTGTACCTTGACATTCTGGGTATAGGGGGGGCAATCTATACCCAGATTGCCTAGGCTGCGGAGCGGCCTCGCTCCCCGCTGGGTCAGGCGCTATCGAGGAGATCGAGCCATGAGCCTCGCCCGTCCGTCCTCCACTTGCAGGTCCCAGGCGCTCCCGTCCCTCGTCATCGTCCTCGGCGTCGCGCTGGCGCCGGCCGCGCGCGCGGCGGTCCGCTGGACGCCGATCGGCCCCAACGGCGGCACCGCCGCGATGGTCGCCGTGGCGCAGTCCGCTCCCGAGGTGCTCTATGCCGCGACGACGGGCGGCGTCTTCAAGAGCGTCGACCACGGCAGGACCTGGGCCGCGCTCGACCGCACGATCGGGCGCCGTGACGTGCGCGCCGTGGCCGTCGATCCCCACGACCCCGATGTCGTCTACGCCGGCACCGCGAGCGACAACGTCTACAAGAGCGCCGACGGCGGCGCCACCTGGCGCTTCTCCGGCAACGGCGTCGCGATCGCCTCCATCCTTGCGCTGGCGATCGACCCGAACGACCCCTCCGTCGTGCTCGCCGGCACCGCCGCGCCGCCGGCGAACGGCGCCGCGGGCGGGATCTTCCGCAGCGCGGACGGCGGCGCCACCTGGCACCAGGCGAGCGTGAGCGGTCTCCCCGGCGCCGGCGCGACCAGCTTCGCGTTCGATTCCTTCGACTCGCGCACGGTCTATGCGGCGGCGGGGTACGTCTTCAAGTCGAGCGACGGCGGCGCGACCTGGAGCCGTCTCGACGGCGCGATCTTCGCGGTGCCCGCGGACCAGGTGCTCGTCGATCCGCGCCACGCGGGGACGGTGTTCGCCTGCAACGCCGGCAACGCCGTCCGCAGCGCGGACGCTGGCGCCACCTGGACCCGGCTCGCGCTGCCCGATGGCGTGCCGACCTGCCCGCTCGCCTTTGCGGCGGACGGTCTCCTTTACGCCGCCGGCGCGGCGAGCACGGACGGAGGCTCCACCTGGAAGCTCACCGCCCCGCTCACGGCAGGCACGCTGTCGCTCGCCGCGGACCCGTCTTCGCCGGGCACGCTCTACGCAGCGACCAGCGAACGCGGGGTGTACCGGTCGGCCGACGGAGAAGGCTCGTGGCAGGGGGCGAGCAACGGGCTCCGGGCGACGCTGATCCTGGCCGTCGCGGTAAACCCGCGCAACGACGCCGTGGTCTACGCCGGCATCAACGGGGTGGGCCTCCTGCGCAGCCGCGCGCCCGTCGGCTCCACCTGGCAGGCGTCTCTCGCCTCACAACCGGCGCTCGTCGTGATCGACCCCCTCCGCCCGCAGAATGTCTACGCCGGCCTCTTCCGCGACGGCCTGGGAGACCTCCTGGCGAGCCACGACGGCGGCGGAACCTGGGAGACCGTGGCCGCGGAGACCTTTGTCTTCTGCGACGGCTTCCACCTCCTGGCCCTCGATCCGACCTCGCCGCAGACCCTCTACGCCGGTTTCGGGGACGGCTGCGGCGGCGACCAGTTCGGCCTCAAGAGCACCGACGGAGGCGTGACCTGGACGCCGCTGCGGGGCTTTCCCACGGTCTTCTCCCTCGTCGTCGCGCCGCGCCGGCCGAGCACGCTCTACGCCATCGGCGCGGCGGCGCTCTACAAGAGCGTCGACGCGGGCGCGTCCTGGGCGCAGGCGGGCGCCGGGCTCACGGGTGGTTCCCCGAGCGCCGTGGCCCTCGACCCGACGAACCCGCGCGTGCTCTACGTGGCGACCGACGACTCGCTCTTCACCTCGACCGACGGCGCCGCCCACTTCCGCGTCGTCGCGCGGACGTTTTCGGGCGTCCGGCAGCTCCTCGTCGATCCGCACGACCCGTCGATCCTCTACGCCACCCGCGTGAGCTTCGACACCGGCGTCGAGACCCTCATCGGCCTCTTCCGCAGCGCCGACCGCGGCCGTACCTGGGCGAGCCTGCAGCCCGACGTCCTCGGCAAGCGCGTCTCCGCCCTGGCGGTGGACGCCACGCGGGCGAACACCCTCTTCGTCGGCACCAACGGCGCCGGGCTCTACGAGGTGACGATCGACTCGCTGCCGTGAGGAGGGCGGGTCGGGCGGACGGTGCCGGCTTCCAGCGTCGAGCCTAGTACGCGAGCAGCTCGCGCGCCGCGGCGAGGACCTTGTCCTTGGTCGGCAGGAGCTGCTGCTCGAGGACGCGGGCGTAGGGGACGGGGCGGTCGGGGTAGGTGACGCGGCGGATGGGGGCGTCCAGGTAGGGGAAGGCGGCGTCGGCCAGGCGGGCGGCGACCTCGGCGCCGAAGCCCAAGGTGAGCGGCGCCTCGTGGACGACGAGCGAGCGCGCCGTCTTCTTCACCGAGGCGAGCACGGTCGCCTCGTCGTAGGGGATCAGCGTGCGGAGGTCGACGACCTCGGCCTCGATCCCCTCGATCGCCAGCTCCTCGGCGGCCTCGAGGCAGGTCCACACGGTGGAGCCGTAGGCGACGAGCGTGAGGTCGTGCCCCGGCCTCGCGATGCGCGCCTCTCCCAGGACGCCCACGATGTCGCCCGCCGGCAGGACTTCCTTCACCCGGCGGTAGAGGAACTTGTGCTCGAAGAAGAGCACCGGGTTGGGGTCGCGGATGGCGGCCTTGAGGAGCGCCTTGGCGTCGGCCGCGGTCGCCGGGCAGACGACCTTCAAGCCCGCCGTCTGCGCGAACCAGCCCTCGTCGTTCTGCGAGTGGAAGGGCCCGGCGCCGACGCCGCCGCCCGAGGGGAGGCGGATGACGATGGGGCAGGCGACCTGCCAGCGGTAGTAGAGCTTCGCCGCCACGTTGACGAGCTGGTTGAAGCCGCAGGAGATGAAGTCGGCGAACTGCATCTCGACGACGGTCGGGTAGCCGAGCACGGCGGCGCCGATGGCGATGCCGAGGGTGCCGCTCTCGGCGATCGGCGTGTCGAGCACGCGCTCGGGGTAGCGCGAGTGGAGGCCTCGCGTGGTGCGGAAGGCGCCCTCGAAGGTGCCGATGTCCTGGCCCATGAGGACGAGATGGGGATCGCGCTCCAGCTCCTCGGCGAGCCCCTGGTTGATGGCGTCGACGTAGGCGGTCTCCTTGCCGGCGGCGGGCGCTGGAGCGGCGACCGGAGTGGCGACGGGCAGGGCCGAGACGGGGGCAAACACCGGCCGCATGGCGATCGACGGGTCCGGACCCGCGGCGTCGAGCGCGCGCGAGATGGCGAGCTCGACGAGCTCGGCGATCCGTCCGTCCAGCCGCTCCCTCAGCGCGCGGTCGAGGACGCCCTCGTTTTCGAGGCGCCGGGCGTAACTCGGCACCGGATCTTCGGCCCGGTAGCGCTCGAGCTCCTCGGCGGGCACGACCTTCAGCGAGTCGTCACCCTCGCTGTGGCCGCGCATACGGCCGAGCATGGCCTCGAGGAGCGTCGGCCCCTCGCCGGCGCGGGCGCGGGCGGCGGCGCGCGTCAGGGCAGCGGCCATGGCGTCGGGATCGTTGCCGTCGACGGTCTCGGCGGCGATGCCGTAGCCCAGGCCGCGGTCGGAGAGCTGGCGCGCCGCGTACTGCAGGTGCGCCGGGGTGGAGAAGGCGTAGCGGTTGTTCTCGATCACGAGGACGAGCGGCAGCTTCCACACGGCGGCCATGTTGAGGCCCTCGTGGAAGTCGCCGGTCGAGGTGCCGCCCTCGCCGATGAAGTTGACGGCGAGCCGGCCGCTCCCCGCGAGCTGGTGGGCGAAGGCGCAGCCGGCGGCGACCGGGATCATCGAGCCGAGGTGGCTGATCATCCCCAGGTGCAGGATGCCGTGCTCGGGGGCGAGATACCCGTAGTGGAACGACCGCTCGACCCCTTGCGAGAAGCCGGCTCCCTTGCCGAGGAGCTGGCAGGCCAGACGGACGAGGATCTCGACCGGGTCCGGCCGCCGCCCATCGGGCTCGCCGAAGCCCATCTCCGGGAACGCCCGCGCCGGGTCCAGATAGACGGCGAGGATCGCCCCGAGGTCCCGGTGCAGCGTGCACAGCGCGTCGCCCGGCTCCAGCATCAGGCCCGCCGGCACCGTCGTCGCCTCGTTCCCCACCTCGCTGTACCACTTGGACACCCGGCCGGTCAGCAGCAGCGCCTCGAACCGCGAGTCGAAATCGCGGGCGAGCTTCATGAACGCGTAGCGCCGCAGCCGCTCGCGGGCGGGCTCCGCGAGGCCGGACGTCGCCGTCGAGGCGCTCGAGACGGGGGCCGTGGTCATGGCGATTGAAGTCTAGCGCAGGGGTTGTGCGGTCAGTCGGAAGCCGCGTGGCCCAGGCGCTCGAGGTAGGCGAGAAACTTGCCGATCTCGGTCACGAGGTCGCGCTGGAGGGAGAGAATCCCTTCCACCAGGGGAGCCATCTTCCGGTCCTCTAGCTCGAAGCCGTAGATGTTTCGCACCAGGTGACGGAACCGGAGATAGTCCATCAGCCTGCCTGCGAGGTCCGGTGTCAACACAGCCGGCCTGACCTCGGGGATATCGGTGCTCATTGCGCGAAGAAGGCGAAAGTGCCAGTCCTGCGTCTGCGGCATACCACCGTCGATGTCGCCGGCTATCCGGTCGAAGATCCGCTCGCACGCGG
>DATBQN010000385.1:0-3100 GCA_036560825.1 Thermoanaerobaculia bacterium | reverse complement strand
TGGAGGACATCAACCTCCATTTCACCGGCGACTTCAGCGCCATCGCGCTCGCCAACAACCTGCTGGCGGCGATGCTCGACAACCACGTCCACCACGGCAACGAGCTCGGCGTCGACGTGCGGCGGGTCACCTGGCGGCGGGTCATCGACATGAACGACCGCGCGCTGCGCGACATCGTCGTCGGCCTGGGCGGCGCCGGCAACGGCTTCCCGCGCGCCGACGGCTTCGACATCGTGGCGGCCTCCGAGGTGATGGCGATCCTCTGCCTCGCCGGCTCGCTCGCCGGCCTCAAGGAGCGCCTGGGCAACATCGTCGTCGGCGCGACGCGCGAGCGCCAGCCGATCCGCGCCCGCGACCTCGAGGCGCAGGGGGCAATGGCCGTGCTGCTCAAGGACGCCATCAAGCCCAACCTCGTGCAGACGCTGGAGAACAATCCCGCCTTCGTCCACGGCGGGCCGTTCGCCAACATCGCCCACGGCTGCAACTCGGTGATGGCGACGCGGGCGGCGCTCAAGCTCGCCGACTACGTGGTCACCGAGGCCGGCTTCGGGGCCGATCTGGGGGCGGAGAAGTTCGTCGACATCAAGTGCCGCAAGGCCGGCCTGCGGCCCGCCGCGGCGGTGGTGGTCGCCACCGTCCGCGCCCTCAAGTACCACGGCGGCGCGGGCCTGAAGACGCTCACCCAGGAGAACCCCGCGGCGCTCGACAAGGGCCTCGCCAACCTCGAGCGCCACGTCGAGAACGTGCGGGACGTCTACGGCATCCCGTGCGTGGTGGCGATCAATCGCTTCACCTCCGACACCGCCGCGGAGCTCGCCGCGATCGAGTCGCGGATGGCGGCGCTCGAGGTCCCCGCGGTGGAGGCCGCGCACTGGGCCGAGGGCGGCCGCGGCGCCGTCGAGCTGGCGCGCGCCGTGGTCGAGCTCTGCCGGCGCGAGCCCGGCCTGCGCTTCGTCTACGAGGACGACGACACCCTGTGGGAGAAGGTCGAGAAGATCGCCCGCCGCGTCTACCGCGCCGCCGAGGTCAGCGCCGATCCCAAGGTGCGGGAGCAGATCGCCCGGCTGCAGGACGAGGGCTACGGGCGCTTCCCCGTCTGCGTGGCGAAGACCCAGTATTCGTTCTCGACCGACGCGCACCTCCTGGGGACGTCGAGCGGCCACGTCATCGACGTGCGCGAGGTGCGCCTCGCGGCGGGCGCCGAGTTCGTGGTGATGATCTGCGGTGACATCATGACCATGCCGGGGCTCCCCAAGGTCCCCTCGGCGCGGGTGATCGACGTCGGCGCGGACGGCAAGGTGGTGGGGCTGTTCTGAGCCGTCAAACCGCGGGCTTCAGCGCCGTGGCGACGAGCTGATCGTCGATCACCAGGCGGTGCCCCTCCGCCGCCGCCTGCACCTCGCCGCGCGCGAAGGGGTCGAACTCGAACGGCTTGATGATGCGGCCGTAGATCGACTTCAGGGCGCGGGCGCCGATGCGGCTGTTCTTCGCCGCCTCCTCGGCGATCTTCGCCACCGCCTGGTCGGTCACCTCGAGCTCGATGCCGTACCGCTTGAAGAAGCTCCGCGAGGTCTCCAGCACGCCGTCGGCCGGCTCGCGGAAGATGCGCGAGAGGGTCACCGGGGTGAGGTCCTCGAGGATGACGGAGTTGTCGAAGCGTGAGAGGAACTGCGGCTGCATGCCGTACTCGAAGAGGTCCTCCTGGCGGAAGTGATGGCGCAGCGTGAAGTACTCGCGGATGGTGATCTTGCCGTTCTCGTAGGTCGTCGTGGTGGGGAGCTTGGTGCCGCTCTTGGGCGAGACGACGCGCTTGAACACCTGGTCGTAGAGCGTCTCGAAGGCGCCGGCGCAGAGGAAGAGCATCTTGCCGGTGTCGACGGTGACGGTCGCCGGCTCGCCGTCGGCGCCGCGCAGCGCCAGGCGGTGGAAGACGATCTCGCCCTCGAGGAGGGTGAGGAGCGCCTGCTGGATGTTCAAGCCGGTGACGTAGGGCTTGCCGCCGAGGACGCCGGAGATCTTGTCGACCTCGTCCAGGCAGACCGTCGCCCGCTCCATGGCGCGGCCGATCTCCTCGGCGGTGGCGTCCGGGCCGAGCACCCGGCGGGTGCGCTCCTCGAGGCGGGCGAAGAGGCGCGAGGGGTCGATCGCGCCCTCCTCGGTCGCCAGCGTGCTGGCGTTCATGATGAGCACGACGCGGTACTCGCTGAACTCCGACCGCGAGGCGTAGAGCGCCTCGATGGCGCGCATGATGGTGGTCTTGCCGGTGCCGGAGTTGCCGATCAGCAGCAGGTTGCCGAACCTCTCGCCCTGCAGGTGCTTGAAGATGGCGACGGAGACGAACTTCAGCGCCTCCTCCTGGCCGATCACTTGCTGCTGCAGGGAGTCGTAGATCTCGGTGGGCTTCATGGCCGTGCGGAGGTCTCCGCTCCAGGGTTTACGTGGCCGGGGGCGCTGGTGTCGCCAGCGGCCGCCGCCCGCTTCGCCGCGCCGGCCATCGCCTTGAGCGCCCCCTCGACCGCGGGGGTGACCTTCTGCGGGATCGTCCCCGGGTCCCAGCCCTCGACCTTGCGCACCACCCTGCCCTGCGGATCGAGCACCAGGTAGGTCGGGTAGCCGCGCACGCGGTAGACCTCCTTGGCGGTCCGCGAGGTGCGGTCCCGCACCTGCGGCCAGCCCTCGGCGGGGTGCCGGGAGAGGAAGAATTTGAGCCGCGAGTCGTCGGCGTCGGTGTTGACGCCGAGGATGATGAACGGCTTCCCCGCCATGCGCCGCGACAGCTCCTGGATCTCGGGGAGGGCCTGGATGCAGGGGGCGCACCAGGTGGCCCAGAAGTCGACCAGCACGACCTTCCCCCGGAAGTCCGCCAGCTTGAGCGAGGCGCCGCCGTCGAGCGCGGGGAGCGTGAAGTCGGGCGCCTTCTCCCCCTCGTCGACGGCCCGAGCGGCGGAGCCGGCGCCGAGGAAGGCGATCAGGGCGAGAGCGGCGGTCACGAGCTGGCTGGCCTTGGGCATCGGGGGATCTCCTCCGGAGAGAGGCTCCGGCGCGACCGCCCATCGTAGGAGAGACGGGGCGATTCGTAAAGTCCGGCGGTCAGCGCCCG
>DATBQN010000384.1:0-2769 GCA_036560825.1 Thermoanaerobaculia bacterium | reverse complement strand
CGGCTCGGGCCTCGTCGAGCGGATCGTGGGGGCGGCGACGCCGTCGCTCTATGGCGACGACGCGGCCGTCTTCTTCGCCGTGCTCTCGGCCGAGGGCGTGTCGCTGGTCGAGGCGGCGCTGCGCGGCGGCGGGCTGCCGGCGGGGGTCGTCTACGCGCTCCAGGTGAGCGGCCTGCGCCCGGCGCTCCGGGCCGTCATCACGGCGCGCTGGCAGGACGCCTACAGCTTCTACGAGAACCGCCTCCACGGCGGCAAGCTCCTGGCGGCGGCCGACATCGGCGAGACGATCGAGAAGCTCGTCCAGTCGGAGGCGATCCATATCCAGGTCGACGAGCTGGTGCCGCCGGACGAGACGAGCGCCACCTACCAGCAGGCGCTCGACCAGGTCCAGCGCTACGTCCTCGAGGAGCTGTTCCAGCCCAGCCTCGGGCAGGCGCCGCCGCCCGAGGACGAGCACGCCGACGCGCTCGCCACCATCGGGACGGCGATCAAGGACATCGCCGGCTTCTTCTCGCTCACCTACAGCCTGCGCCAGACCGACCGCAGCGAGCTCAAGACGCTCACCTACCAGCTCGCCGTCGCCCGCGCCGAGCGGCTGACGCTGGCGCCGCAGGGCTCGCTCGGCCTCCTCCTCGGCACCGCCGCCGGTGCCGCGGCCGACCTCGACCGCCGGATCGTCGTCGTCGACGCCACCGCGGCCTCCGAGATGCACTTCGACGTCGGGAGCCTCGTCGACCTCGCGGCGGAGGAGATCGACCACCTCGACGTCTTCGTCCGCTACGGCGACCGCGAGGAGACCCTGGTGCTCGACGCCGCCAACCCGCGCCGCACGCTCACCTTCTTCTACCGGCCGGAGGTCGGAGCGGCGGTGGCGCTGCGCTACGAGGTCCAGTTCCGCGCCGCGAGCAGCGGCGGTGCCGGCGCCGCCGGGGTCGCGGGCAGCACCGACCGCCTGAAGGCCGCCGAGATCACCACCGCGTCGCGGTTGATCCGGCTCGATCCGCGCCAGCTCTACCAGCAGATCGAGGTCCGCGCCGTCGCCGCGGGCCTCCCCTTCGACCGCTTCCCCTCCGTCCTCGTGGACCTCCAGGCGCGCGATCCGGCGACGGGATGGTCCGGCGACGCGACGCTCGAGCTCGACGCCGCCCACCGCGAGGCGTCCTACCGCGTGCGCGCCGCCCTGGGCTCGGCCGTGCAGCTGGCGCGGCGGCTGCGCTACGCCGACGTCCACGGCGCCGAGACGGTGATCGACTGGGACGACGCGGAGCCCGGGGTGATGGTGGTGGGGGACCCGCTGCCGGACGTCGTCGACGTCCAGATCCTCGGCTCGGCGCGCTTCGGGACGGTCGTCCAGCGGCTCATCGTCGAGCTGCGGCCGCACTCCGCCCCCGACCGCGTGGCGACCCGCGTGCTGACCGCCGAGCAGCCCGCCGCCACCTGGTCGTGGGCGCTGCCGGCGAACGCCGCCGACGAGGACCGCGGCTACGACTATCGGGTCACCGTCCACACCACGGCGAGCGAGGTGCGCGAGGGGAGCTGGCTCCCCGGCGTCCCCGGCAAGCTGGTGGTGGGCGAGGGGATCGCGCGGCTGCGCCAGGTGCAGCTCATCCTGGTGGGCAAGACCCCGCGCGACCTCGGCCTCCTCGCCCTCAAGGTCCGCTTCGCCTTCGACGACCCCGCCTCCGGGCTCTCCGCCGAGGACGAGTACCTCGTCGACGACATCAAGGCCCCCATCCGCTGGTCCTATCCGGTCGCCGATCCGGCGCGGCAGGCCTACACCTACCAGCTCACCCTCGTCCACGCCGACGGCACGATCGACGCCCGGCCGCCGGTCATCACCGCCGACCTCCTCGCCGTCCAGCCGCTCGCCTGACTCATGCTCACCATCGAGCCCCCGATCTACCAGCTCCGCGGCGCCACGGTCCTGCGCGACCACGCCGATCCCGACCAGTTCTACGTCCTGCCGCCCGCCGTGCGCCTCGCCCGCGGCGACGACGGCAAGCTCGACTTCCACCTCTTCAAGTACCGCCGCGACCTGACCGACAACCCGGCGCTCGACCCCACCCGCGCGCTCGGCGCGGGGATCGTCGAGCTCGTCACCGAGGCCGCGGTCGACGACCTCGATCGCCTGGCGGCCGACGTCGGGAGCGCCGCCGGGCGGCCCGCGGCGCGCCTCTCGCCGGTCCTCTTCCGCGCCGGCGAGGCGCGCCTGATCCTCGCCCACGGCTCCGGCGATGCCATGGTCGAGGACGTCGCCGCGCTCGCGCCGGCGCCGCTCGTCTCGCCCCATCGCGCCGTCTTCTCCCTCGCCCTCTCCGCCGAGGGCGCCAGCCTCTTCGAGCAGGCGGCGCGCGGCGGGCAGATCCCGGCCGGCGTCGCCTACCAGCTCCGCTTCCTCGCCTTGACGCCCGCGCTCTCGGCGCGGGTGACCATGGACTACGACCGCATCTACGACCGCTTCTCCGCCTCGGTCGGCTTCACCTACTACGTCTCGCTCAAGCTCGACCTCGACCTCGCCTGGCTCGTCGAGCACGACTTCGTGAAGATCGAGATCATCTCCTTCACCGATCAGGCGGACCAGCAGCGCCAGCAGCAGCTCGTGATGGACCTCGTCAAAGCGCGCATCCAGGCGGACTTCTTCCGCTCGGGCATCCCGCCCAAGACCGACGACGGGATCGGCGGGCCGCTCGCCCAGATGCTCGGCGGCCTCGTCGGCAAGGGCGAGGTCACCTCGGCCACGGCGCTCTTCGTGCTCAAGGCGAAGTACGA
>DATBQN010000383.1:0-2209 GCA_036560825.1 Thermoanaerobaculia bacterium | reverse complement strand
CTTGCGTAAGAGGACTGCTGCGCGGCTCCCGCCGCGCGCCCTGCTTTCTTGATCTGGCCCACTCGACCCGGAGGAAACCCATGCGACCGATGCACACCCTTCCGCGCCTCGCGGCCGCCGCCTGCCTGGCCGCCGCCCTCGTCGCGGGCCTCGCCGCCCGTGCCGCTGATGTCCCCGATTCGAAAGCTCCGCCGCAGGCGAAGGCATGGGCCTTCGACGCCGGCGTCGCGCCCTGCGACGACTTCTATCAGTACGTCTGCAACGCGTGGATGAAGGAGAACCCCATCCCCGCCGATCAGGCCTCCTGGGGGCGGCCCAACGAGCTCGTCGAGCGCAACCGCGAGACGCTGCGCCAGATCCTCGCGGCGGCGAGCGCCGACGACCCGAAGCGCACTCCCGCCGAGCGCCAGATCGGCGACTTCTACGCCAGCTGCATGGACGACAAGGCCATCGAGACGAAGGGGATGGCCGCGCTGGCGCCGGAGCTGGCGCGCATCGCGGAGTTGAAATCGAAGCACGACCTGGCGCCGCTCGTCGCCCACCTGCAGGCGAGCGGGGCGGACGTCCTCTTCGGCTTCGGCTCCGAGCAGGACTTCAAGGAGGCGACGGCGATCCTGGCGATCGCCGGCCAGGGCGGCATGGGTCTCCCGGACCGCGACTACTACCTGAAGACCGACCCCAAGTCGGTCGAGCAGCGCAACGCCTACGCCGCCCACGTCGAGCGCATGCTCGCCCTCCTCGGCGAGCCGCCGGCCGCGGCGCACGCCGACGCCGACGCCGTGCTCGAGCTGGAGACCGGCCTCGCCAAGGTGGCGCTCGACGCCGTCTCCCGCCGCGACCCCGCGAAGCTCTACCACCGGATGGGCCGGGCCGAGCTCGCCGCGCTCGCCCCGGGCTTCGACTGGGACGCCTACCTGGCCGCTCTCCAGGCGCCGCCGATCGGGCAGATCAACGTCACCGAGCCCGAGTTCTTCCGCGGCATGGACCGCCTCGTCGCGGCGACCGACCTGGCGCGGCTCAAGACCTACCTGCGCTGGCAGCTCGTCCACGAGGTCGCCGCGAACTCGCTCCTCCCCGCCGCCTTCGTCGACGAGACCTTCGCCTTCTACGGCCGCACCCTCTCGGGGGCGAAGGAGCTCAAGCCGCGCTGGAAGCGCTGCGTGCAGCTGACCGACGGCGCCCTGGGCGAGGAGCTGGGACGAGTCTACGTCGAGAAGGCCTTCCCGCCCGAGGCCAAGGCGCGCACCCAGGCGATGGTCCAGGCGATCGAGCATGCCCTCGAGAGCGACGTCGAGACCCTCGCCTGGATGACCCCGCCCACCCGCCAGCAGGCGCTCGTGAAGCTGCACCTGATCGCCAACAAGGTCGGCTACCCGGAGGTCTGGCGCGACTACGGCAAGCTCGAGATCGTGCGCGGCGACGCCCTCGGGAACCTCCTCCGCGCCGATGCGTTCGAGCTCGCGCGCCAGCTGGCGAAGATCGGCCGGCCGGTCGACCGCGGCGAGTGGGGGATGTCGCCGCCCACCGTCAACGCCTACTACAACCCGCTGATGAACGACATCAACTTCCCCGCCGGCTTCCTCCAGCCGCCCGCCTTCGACCTGGCGCGCGACGACGCCTACAACCTGGGCGCCATCGGCCTGGTGATCGGCCACGAGCTCACCCACGGCTTCGACGACGAGGGGCGGCAGTTCGACGGCCACGGCAACCTCAAGGACTGGTGGACGCCGGCCGACGCCAGCGAGTTCGAGCGGCGGGCGACCTGCGTCGCCGACGAGTACTCCGGCTTCACCGCGGTGGGCGACCTGAAGCTCAACGGGCGCCTCACCCTGGGCGAGAACGTGGCCGACAATGGCGGCGCGCGGATCGCCTTCATGGCGCTCGAGGCCCGCTACAAGGGCGAGCCGGCGATCGACGGCCTCACCCCCGAGCAGCGCTTCTTCGTCGGCGGCGCGCAGCTCAACTGCGAGAACCGCACGCCGGAGGTCGAGCGCCTCACGGCCCTCACCAACCCCCACTCGCCGCACCGCTACCGGGTCAACGGCGTGGTCTCGAACATGCCGGAGTTCGCCCGCGCTTTCGGCTGCAAGCCGGGCGACCGGATGGTGCGCGCCAACGCCTGCCGGGTTTGGTAGGGCTGAGATGAGCAGGCGATCACTGCAGGCAACCTCGCTGCCCGTTGAGGTTGGGAAAGCCCGACAATCCATCG
>DATBQN010000382.1:0-1802 GCA_036560825.1 Thermoanaerobaculia bacterium | reverse complement strand
ATGCGGGGGGCGATCCAGTGGGCGCCTCGAGGGCTGCCGGAGCGAAGAGAGTCCCATTCCACCAAGGCCCCGGATCGCGACGTCGGTGCCGCCCTTATTTGACACCGGCCCGTCGATCCCATACTTT
This sequence comes from Thermoanaerobaculia bacterium, assembly GCA_036560825.1. Classification (GTDB taxonomy): domain Bacteria; phylum Acidobacteriota; class Thermoanaerobaculia; order Multivoradales; family UBA5704; genus DATBQN01. The sequence goes on along the minus strand of DATBQN010000382.1, from coordinate 1,675 downwards.
ACGCGTTTGCCCCGGTCGGGAGGCTTTGCGGCATGCGGATTTGGTTGGATCAGGTGCGCGACGAGCCGATCAGCTGGGACGAGACGGAGAGGGTGGCGGTCGAGACGCTGGACCGGGAGGAGCTTTTGGAGCTCGGGCCGGTCTCCTGGCGCGGCCAGGTGGTCTTCGCCGATCCCGGCTTCTACCTGCGGGGCCACCTCTCCTACGATCAGACCCTGAACTGCATCCGCTGCCTGACGCCGATCCACGAGCCGGCGAGCTCGGAGGTCGAGCTGATGATCGTCGCGGAGACCTCGGGCAAGAAGGGCGAAGAGCGAGGAGAGCAACAGCTGAAGGAGGGCGAGCTGAGCGTCCTCTACCTGGAGGGCGAGATCCTGGAGACCCGCCCCATTCTCATCGAGCAGCTCCAGCTCAACATCCCGATGAAGCCCCTCTGCCGGCCGGACTGCAAGGGCCTCTGCCCGGTCTGCGGCATCGACCGCAACCGGGCCACCTGCAGCTGCCAGGAGGCGAGCCGCGACCCGCGCTGGGCCGCTCTCGCCTCCCTGAAGTCGGCGCTGACCGAGGGCAAAGAGTGAGGGGCCGGTCCGTCTTGGGCCCGGCCCGAACCGCAACCGAAGCGCTTTTCTAGACGAGGCTCGACCACCATGCCGAATCCCAAACGGCGCCATTCCAAGGCCCGCCGCGACCGCCGGAGGGCGCACGACGCCCTCCCCCAGCCCGCCACCTCCCTCTGTCCCAACTGCGGCGAGGCGAAGATTCCCCATCGCGCCTGCGCCAAGTGTGGCTACTACCGCGGCCGCCAGGTCGTCGAGGGCACCGAGACCACCTAGAGCGGCGTGCGGCCGGCGCGAAGCCCGCGGCCGTCCTCCCCGCGGCGGGAGGCGCGCGGGATCGCGCGGACCTTCCCGCTCTCGTTCGACCATGCTGCGAATCGCCGTCGACGCCATGGGAGGCGACCACGCGCCCCGGTGCGCCGTCGAGGGAGCGGTGCGCGCGGCGCGCGAGGACGGCACCGAGATCCTCCTCGTCGGCGACCTGGCGCGGGTCGAGCCGGAGCTGGCGCGCCTCGGCGCCTCCGGCGAGCCGCGCCTCGAGCTCGTCCACGCCGAGGAGGTGGTCGGCATGGACGAGCCGGCGATCACCCCCATCCGCAGGAAGCGCCGCTCCTCGATCCGCCTCTGCGCGCAGCTGGTGAAGGACGACCGCGCCCAGGCGATGGTCTCCGCCGGCAACACCGGCGCGGTGATGATCTCGGCGAAGATGGTGATCGGCACCATCCCCGGCGTCGACCGCCCGGCGCTCGCCGCGGTGCTCCCCAACGCGCGCGGCCGCACCGTGCTCCTGGACGTCGGCGCCAACGTCGACACCAAGCCGGCGCAGCTCCGCGAGTTCGCCGTCATGGGCCACTTCTACGCCCAGGAGGTCCTCGGCACCCCGTCGCCCAAGATCGGCCTGATGTCGATCGGCGAGGAGGAGGGCAAGGGCACCGACCTCACGCGCGAGGTCTTCAAGGTGCTCAAGAAGACCGGCCTCAACTTCGTCGGCAACGTCGAGGGGCGCGACGTCTTCAACGGCCACGCCGACGTCATCGTCTGCGACGGCTTCGTCGGCAACGTCATCCTGAAGAGCGCCGAGTCGCTCGCCGAGCTGTTCGGGCGGATGCTCCGCGAGG
>DATBQN010000381.1:0-2829 GCA_036560825.1 Thermoanaerobaculia bacterium | reverse complement strand
AGCTCCGCCCCTACTCAGGAGAAGGGTGCGGAGGCAAGCTCCGCCCCTGCCACCACGGCTCTCGCGGCCGTCGCAGCCCGGATGGGTGTAGCCCGGATGGAGCGCAGCGGAATCCGGGACCGCGTCGCACCGAAATCCCGGATTCCGCTGCGCTCCATCCGGGCTACGCCGGCGGCTTTCGCGAAGCACCGGCGCACCGATTTCGGCGCGGGTCCCGGCCCGGCCGGCCACTAGCGGGCGTCCGGCGGATCGACGTAGGTGTAGGTCTTGCCTTCCCAGTTGCGGAGCTGCCAGGCGCCGCCCTCGTGGCCGACCACGGTCTCCGCCTGCACCGGGATCTTGCCGCCGCCGCCCGGCGCGTCGACGACGTAGGTCGGCACCGCGTAGCCGCTGGTGTGGCCGCGGAGCTCCGCCATCAGCCGCATGCCCTCGCCGACCGAGGTGCGGAGATGGGCGGTGCCGACGACCGGGTCGCACTGGTAGAGGTAGTAGGGGCGGACGCGCAGGCGGAGCAGGCCGTGGAAGAGCTCGCGGAGCGCCTCGACCGAGTCGTTGACGCCGCGCAGAAGCACCGTCTGGCAGCCGAGCGGGATGCCGCCGTCGACGAGCAGGTCGCAGGCCTCGGCGACCTCGGGCGTCAGCTCGCGGACGTGGCAGAAGTGGACCGAGAGCCAGACGCGATGCTTGCGGAGGATCGCCACCAGCTCGGGCGTGATGCGCTGCGGCAGGAAGCCCGGGATGCGGGTGCCGATGCGCAGGAATTCGATGTGCGGGATGGCGCGCAGGCGCCCGAGCAGCTGGTCCAGGCTGGCGTCCGACATCAGCAGCGGATCGCCGCCGGAGAGCAGCACGTCGCGCACCTCGGTGTGGTCGCGGAGGTAGGAGAGCGCCGCCTGCACGCGATGGCCGAGCGGCTCGAGCTCGCCCTGCGACACCAGGCGGCTCCGCGTGCAGTAGCGGCAGTAGGCGGCGCAGGTGTCGAGCGCCAGGAAGAGCACGCGGTCCGGATAGCGATGGACGAGGCCCTCGACGACGCTCGCGTGGTCCTCGCCGCAGGGATCGGCCATGTCCTCGGGCGAGACGACGAGCTCGTCCTCGACCGGCATCACCTGGCGGCGGATGGGGCAGGCCGGATCGCCGGGATCGATGAGGGTGGCGAACTGCGGGGTCACCGCGACGGAGAACTTCTCGCTCGCGAGCACCAGGCCGCGCCGCTCCGATTCGGTGAGGTGCACCAGCCGCTCGAACTGCTCGAGCCGGGTCAGGCGGTGGCGCATCTGCCAGCGCCAGTCGTTCCATTGTGCGGGGTCGTATTCGACGCCGAGAGCCTGGCAGACGTCTTCGCGGCGAACGGTTTCCGACAGCGCCGAGGCGAATGCCTCTTGCTTCATCGTCGATCTCCTCTTTGGACAGTCGGGAGAGCAGGGAGCGGAGCGAGATGAGGGTCGAGCTTGCGGGAAGCGAAGAACACCGCGGCCTGCGGCGCGGGCGGCGTCGGCTCGGCATCCGACGGCCCATCCGGCCCGATCGCCGGCGGCAAGCCCTCAGAGGGCGGAGCGATCATGAGGGGTGTCAGCTCGCCAACCCGAGAGGGTTGCGCCGCGGTCGGGAGACCGGGTGCGGAGCGGCTGCGAAGGCGAAGGGGGAGGCGGGGGGGCGGACCGAGGAGCGAGAAACCGGCAGGGCTCTCCAGGCATCGAGGGAGACCGCGATGCAGGGACTACTCGGAGGTTGGTCCGGGGCCGGGTTCTCGTCCACGTCGTTAAAGATAGCGGACTTCGACGCCGTGTCAAGAGGAAATCTCTCGCGCCGCGCCCGCGCGCTCTCCGGCACAAAGATCTCTTGATGTGCTAGTCCGGCTTGCGGCCGCCGAAGACCGCATGGCCGGCCTTCATCCAACAGACGTCGACCGCTTGGAGACCGGCCTCGGCGAGCCAGCGGAGCTGGTCGAAGAGCGCGGACGGTTTCTCGGACGGATCGGGCGCCGGATCGGTGTAGAGGTTCCACCGCAGGTCGAGGAAGCGCTGGTAGGGCGCCAGGTCGCCGGCGAGGGCGAGGGCGCGGCGGCGGACCTCGGCGTCCCAGGCGGCGGCGGCCAGCGCGTTCGCCTCGACCGTCGCCGGCTGCACCAGGTCGGCGATCACCAGGACGCCGCCCGGGCCGAGCGCCGCGGCGAGGTCGGCGAAGAGGCGGCGCTTGGCCTCGCCGTCCAGGTGGTGGATGGCGAGCGAGCTGACGGCGGCGTGGACCGGCCAGGGGAAGCGCCGCCAGGCGGTCTCCTCGAGGGCGAAGCGGCTGGCCTCGAAGCGATCGCCCGCCGCGGCGAGCGTCCGGCGGGCGCGCTCGAGCATCGCCGGCGAGCCGTCGTAGGCGTGGACTCTCGCCTGCGGGAAGCGCGCCAGGAGGGCGCCCGAGAGGAGGCCCTCGCCGCAGCAGAGGTCGACCAGGTGGACCGGCCGGCGAGCGGCCCCGGCGGGCGGAACGGGGACGAGGTCGCAGATCGCCGCCAGCTGCTCCTCGCGCCCGGGGACGAAGAATCGGCCGTCGTCGAGGAAGCCGAGGCTGTCCTCCTCGTCCCAGGCCGCTTTCGGCTCGCTGCTATACATGCCGCCCTCCTCCCCGTCGGCTGTGGCGCCGCGCTCTGGATAGAATACCCGGATGAGCGACCAGCCCTTCCCGCCGACCGTCTTCGACAAGATCCTCTCGGGAGAGATCCCGTCCCACCGCGTCTACGAGGACGACCACGTCTTCGCCTTCCTGGACATCGGGCCGCTCTCGCCGGGTCACACCCTGGTCATCCCCAAGGAGCGCAAGGCCCACCTCCACCAG